>CAYNOM010000491.1:0-5357 GCA_964398415.1 uncultured Polyangiales bacterium
TCAGGCCCCATGCGCGTTCACTACGATCGAGCCCTCGACCGCGTCAACTGCGGGCTATAGCCAGCCGTTGTCGACGTACCACTGGTAGGCGAGGCGCGTGCCCTCGGCCATGGACACGCGCGGCTGAAAGCCGAAGTCGGTGCGGGCCGCCTCATTGCTGCACACCCACGCCGGTTGCGCATCGAGCAGGGCCTTCTGACGGTTGAGCAGGCGCGGCTTCTTGTCGAAGCGCGTGAGCGTCTCGCCCGCCCTCGCTGCCAGCGGTACCACGAAGCTCGGAAGGTTCAGGCTGATCGCGCGCTTGCCGATGGCGTTGACGATGTGGCCTTGGATCTCGGCCCAGGTGTAGATCTCGCCGTCGGACACGAAGTAGCCGCGTCCGATCGTGTTGTCGCGCTGCGCGGCTACCACCATCGCATCGACGAGGTCGTCCCCGTAGACGGCGCTCGTGCGCTTGTCGCGATTGCCATAGAACAGATTGACACCTGCCTTGGCCGCCTTGAACAGGTTGAACATGTCGACCTCGGAGGGGCCGTACACGACGCTCGGGCGGATGATCGTCCAGGGCAAGCGCGAGCCGAACGACTCGACCGCACGCTCGGCCTCGAGCTTACTCTTGCCGTAGTGCTCGATGGGCTCGCGCGGAAAGCCTTCACGGGTGGGCGGCCCATCGTTGCTCGGCCCGTAGGCGGCCTGCGACGACACGTGCACGAAGCGCTTCACGCCCGGGTGCACCTCGAGCAGCGCCCGCATGAGGTGCTCGGTGGGCATGACGTTGCCCTCGTAGAAGTCTTGGTAAGTCACGCCCTTCGTGGCCCCCGCCACGTGGAACACGTAGTCCGGTCGCTCGCGCTCGAACATCGCGCGCAGGCTCGCGACATCTGCATAGTCGACCCCCGCGCTGCGCCCGACCTTGGCCGGAGGCGAGGCGGGGCGCACCAGGCAGATGACGTCTACTCCCGCCGCGAGCAGGGCGTCGCGCAGCCGCCCGCCGATGAAGCCGCTTGCGCCGGTGATGACGGCGCGCCCGCGGATAGGCTCACTGAGTACTGAATCCATGACGAGGTGCGTTGTTGCGCGTCGAGGCCCGCTTCGCAAGGCTCGGCCGGCTTGACTCGTCCGGGTCGCGGGACGAGGATGCGGCCGCCATGGCCGGATCCAGCTCACAGCCTCGCCCATTCGCTTTTCTTCGTGCGCTCCAGGTCTCGCTCGCCAAAGGCGTCCTGAGGCGGCACTTCATCGCCTATCTCGTCGTCGTGTTTTTCACGTCGATCTACATGGGCGTCATCAACGCATCGCAACCCTGGGTGCTCACCAACATCCTGAACATTCCGCAGGATCAGTTGGGCCGGGCCACATCCAAGCTGCTGCTGGCCAACGAGATCGTGCTGATCGCCCTGGTGGGAACCTTCGGCGTGCTCTCCGACCGCTTCGGCCGCCGCGTCGTGTACGTCGGAGGCTTCGTGGTCGCAGCCCTGGGCGCAGCGCTGTTCACCCATGCGAGAGACCTCGAAACCCTGATCGCGTTTCGCATCGTGTGCGCCGTCGGCACCGCCGCCCTCGCCGCCATGCTGGTCGCGGTGGTGGCCGACTATCCCGACGAAACGAGCCGTGGGGCCGCCAACGGCTGGCAAGGCTTCATCGCAGGCCTCGGCGCCTTCTTCATGTTCGGCGTGCTGATCATGATGCTGCCCAAGCTGCTCGCCGATGCGAGTGGTCCGAACCCCGACATGCGCAGCGTAGGCAACCAGTGGTTTGCGATCATCGCCGCCATCGGCGTGGTGGGTGCGCTGCTCGCGCTCTTTCTGCGCAAGGAAGGCGTGGTGCTGCACAAGCACGAAAAGAGGCCCCTGCTCGACATGGCCCGCGAGGCCATCGACGCCGCGCGCAAGGATCCCGGCGTGGCGCTGTCGTACGGCGCGGCCTTCGTCTCCCGCGGCGACCTCGCCGTCCAGGGCACCTTCGTCGCCCTGTGGATCAGCCGCCATGGCAAGGATCAGGGCATGGACGGCGCCGAGGTTGCAGCAGCGATCGGCGCAGTCGGCATGATCGCACCCATCACGGCCACGCTGTTCGCGCCCGTCGCGGGCATCCTGTGCGACCGCTTCTCGCGCGTCGGCGCCACCGCCGCGATGATGCTGATCTCCGCCGTCGCCTACAACGGCATGTTGTTCGTCACCGACCCGCTCGGCACCCACATGAAAGCCATGATGGCCCTGATGGGGGTCGCCGAGATCGGCGCCTTCATCGCGAGCCAGGCCCTCGTGTCACAGCAGGCTCCCGAGCAGATCCGCGGCTCGGTCACGGGCTTCTTCGGCGTGTGCGGCGCCGTAGGCATCCTGGTCGGCACGGTGTTCGGGGGCTTTCTGTTCGACGGGGTCGGGCCCGCGAGTCCGTTCGTGATCTTCGGCGTGGCCAACGTCATCCTGTTCGTATGGGCCCTCGTCGTGAAGCAGCGGGTGCGTCCGGCCGCGCTGTCCCAGGTTCTCGAACCCGCCTGACGACTCACTCCGCTGCGGCTGCCGCAAGCTCACCGGGAGCCGGCACGTAGCGGTAGTACTCGATGCCGATGTCCTGGAACTCGGCGTCCGTACGCTGGCCCACGCGCTCGATCACGAACTCGCCGCTCGGACGGTAAGGCACGTCCACAACCTTACCGTCGTGGCGCTGCTCGTACTGTGCCCGCGTGAGCTCGACTGCACCCTCCAGGGCACGTGCCACACCGATGCGAGACGCCGCCTCGCCGAAGCCCTCGACGACCTGCATCGGAATCGCCTCCGCCGCATCCCCGCTGCCGTACCCCACGGCGAGCAGGGTATGCCCGGTCAGATCGACGCCTTCCTCGTAGGCTTGCTCGAGACCTGCGGCGAGCCATGCCGGCAACGCCGCCGTGTAGAGATTTCCGAGCTCCATCATGAGCGGGGAGCCGAGGCGCATCTTGTGCTTCAGGATGCCCTTCAAGGTCTCGGAGCTGCGCGCCGCCTTCACGATCGCACTCGCCTTCGGGTAAGGGTCGACATCGAGCCCGGCGCTCAGCGCACCGTGCATGAGATCGCGGCTCTCACGGATCTCCGCGAGCGCGTCCTCGACCGACACCCCCGCCTTCTGCGCGAGCTGGGCGAGCTCGAGACGTCCATCTTCGCTCTCCGCCAAGCCCCACACGTACATGGAGGTCATGCCGTTCACGGGCATCCAGTGGTAGGGGCGATGCATGAAGATGGCCGCCACGCGCTCGTAGAAGGCCTTCGGCGACTCACCAAGGCGCTCAAACATGTCGCGCGAGGCGTGCGTGACCGCATCGAGATAGCAGAACGTCGAGTACTTGCCGTTGAAGACCGGGAAGTCGGCGTAGCGATCGGTATTGGGCGCGTACTGATCGTTGAAGTGGCGGGCGACGGGTTTGCGGAAGTCGAGCGCGCGGTAATCCGAAGACGAGCCCGCGTGCGCGAGATCGAGGCGCACGAGCTTGGGGTCTTCCTCGACCAACATCGCCACCGTGCCCGCGCCCTGGGTCTGCTCGCCCGTGGAGCCACGTTCGTACTCGGCGATGTCACCGCACACCACGATGGCCTTCTTGCCGCGGCCATCGGTGGCGATGTAACGCGCCGCCGCCTTGAGCGCGTACACCCCGCCGAGGCATGCGTGCTTGAACTCGGGCACCTCGCAGGCGCGCGACAGACGCGGCTGACCGCGCATCTCGAGCGCGCGATCGACCATACCGCGCACGATCACCGCGCCGGCGGCGTTGTCGGTGCTCGACTCGGTACCGAAGGCGAAGTAGCCGACATCGCGTGGATCGATGTCGTACTGGTCGATGAGCCTGAGCACGGCGTTCGCCGACATCGTGTAGATGCTCTCGTGGGGCCCGGGCTGCCGGAAGCTCCGGCCGACCACCGCCGAGACCTTGTCCCAGGCGTTGCCCGTCCACTCGCACCAGCGCTCGAGGCTGACTTTGAAGGGGGGCGTATAGAGCGCAAATCCGCTGATTCCGACGTTAAGAGCCATGACGAAGCCTCCGAGACGAGCGACAGCCGGCAGGGGCAGCGCCGGCAACGACTCGGTGAGGCATACCAACGCGAGTTAGGAGCTTGCTCGGCTTTGCGGCGAGCGGGCAGAAGGGCCGGGTGAACGGTCGCGTCCCAGGGATGAGCGCGTTCTCTCACGCGACGCGCGTCGGCATGGCCTCGAGTTTTCCTGTTGTTTGCGTCCTCACCTCGCATAGGCTTTGCGTGCCATGAGTGGAATCCTGAACCCAGTAAGCGAGCCCCGTCACGTCGTCGCCATCATCGGAGGCGCCGTCGCCGGCTCCGAAGCGGCGGCCCTGTGCGCCGAGCGCGGCATCAAGGCCATCGTGCTCGAGCAGAACGATCGTCCCTTCGGCAAGATCGAGGATGGTCTGCCGCGCTGGCACCAGAAGCTGCGTGACAAGGAGTACGCGCAGATAGGTCAGAATCTGTCGCGCGACGGTGTGATCTTCGTGCCGCGCACCCAGCTCGGACGCGATGTCACGATCGAAGAGCTGCGCGAGAAGTGGGGCGTGAGCGCCGTTCTGCTCGCGAGTGGCGCCTGGCGTGATCGTCCGCTGCGCGAGGGCGCCGATGCCTTCGCGGGCAAGGGGCTCACCTATCAGAACCCCTTCGTCTACTGGTACAACCACTACCCCGATCAAGGCTTTGATGGGCCGCGCTTCGAGATCAAAGACGGCGCCATCGTCGTCGGTGGAGGCCTCGCCTCGATCGACGTCGTCAAGATCATCAACTTCGAGCTCTACAAGGCTGCGCTCAGACAACGCGGCATCCACGTGACCACGCTCGATCTCGAGCACGCGGGCATCCCGCAGACGCTCGAAAAGCACGGGCTCAGCCGCGAAGAGCTGGGCGTGAAGGGCGTCACGCTCTACTACCGCCGTGAAAAGGCGCTGATGCCGCTCGCGAGCGCGCCCGACAACGCCACGCCGGCGCAGCTCGAGAAGGTCGGACAGGTGCGCGCCAAGGTGATGGACAAGGTGATCGAGAAGTATCTCGTGCGCTTCGAGCCTAACCACGCGCCCGCCGAGCTGATCGTCGAAGACGGGCGCATGGTGGGCGTGAGGTTTCGGCGCACGCAGACCGTCGACGGCAAGCTCGTGCAGCTCGACGAGCTCGTCGACGCGCGGGCCGACTTGATCGTGAGCTCGATAGGCTCGATCCCCATGGCCACACCGGGCCTGCCGATGAAGGGAGAGCTCATCGACTTCGCGAGCTGGGAGACCGGCCAAGTTCGCGGCTTCGACAACGTCTTCGGCCTGGGCAACGTGCTGACCGGCAAGGGCAACATCAAAGCGAGCCGCAAGAACGCCCACGAGATCGCCGAGCGCG
>CAYNOM010000492.1:0-1043 GCA_964398415.1 uncultured Polyangiales bacterium
CCCTCGCGATGGGGGATGGACCTCGCGGTGACATCAGCGCCGCGCACGCTCGCGCGGTTCAAGCTCACGCCGACCCCGCCTTCCCCCCGAAAGCGTAGGAATCAGGATAGGGCCCCAAGCTGCACCGCACCAAGCGTGCGCAGCTCGTGGTGCCTCGAAACGGCAGTTTTTGAGGCCATTCAGAGCATGGGTTGTGAACAATCTGACGTTCGCTGCCGAGATACCGGCTCAAGCGATAGCCTGCTTCTCGCGCAGGGCTCTGACTTGCTTCTCGCGCAGGGCACTTACAAAACCTCGCGAAATGCGCTAGCTCTAGGGCCGAAATGGCCGAAATCCTGCGCACACCTTCACGCGTCGGCACCTCCGTGGCCGGCCTCTTAGCCCTCCTCACCGCGGCTTGCGGCGGGGAGTCGACGACCACTCCGGAGCCCGCGGCAAACGCGCGGAGCCAGGGCGGCGAGGCACCGTCGAGACGCGACGAGCTCGAGGTCTCGGGCCTTCGCGGCACGCTCTCGCAATCACAGATTCAGGGCGCGCTCGAGCCGCGCATGCTGAAGTTCAGCCGCTGCGTCGAGCGACGCTCGTCCGAGATCGAGTGGCTCTCGGGCAAGGTCGAGCTCACGTTTCACATTGCCCTCGATGGCAGCGTGGCCCGCGTCTTTCCGAGCCTGAGCGAGCTGGGCGACCGGGAGGCCGAGCGCTGTATCGTCGAGGTCGCGCAGGGCACGCGCTTTCCCAGGCCGAGCGGGGGCGAAGCCGACTTCTCCTGGTCGCTCGAGGTGCCGCCCGATCCCGATGTCCGCGAGCCCGTCGCGTGGGATGCGGCCCAGGCGAGCGAGATCCTGCTCGCCCATGCCGCAGAGGTGCTCGGTCAGTGTGGGGGTGGCGCGTTCGACGTCACGCTACACGTCGACACGAGCGGCAGCGTGCTCGCGGCCGGCGTCACCACGAGAAATGAAGACGACGCCGACAAGCTCGACTGCATCGCCGAGGCGCTGCGCGCGTGGACGTTTCCGATCCCCGGCTCCTATCCCGCCCGCATC
>CAYNOM010000492.1:1053-5350 GCA_964398415.1 uncultured Polyangiales bacterium
CGATGCCGCGCGCGACTTCGCCCAGCGCGAGATCCTGCCGCACGCGGCGCGCCTCGATCATACGGGCGAGTTTCCCCTCGCACAGCTCGCGGGCCTGGCCGAGCTCGGCATGATGGGCGTCAACGTGCCCGAGAGCCTCGGTGGCTCGGAGGCAGGGGTGGTCGCCTACAGCTTGGCGATGCAAGAGGTGGCGCGGGCCTGCGCGTCGACGGCCGTGACCATGAGCGTCACCAACATGGTCGGCGAGGTGATCGCACGCTTCGGCAGCGAGGCCCAGCGCAAGCGGCACGTGCCGAAGATCTGCTCGGGAGAGTACGTGGCCGGGTCGTTCGCGCTCAGCGAGAGCGCGGCGGGCAGCGACCCCTCCGCGATGCAGACGCGCGCCGTGCGCGACGGCAGTGGCTGGGTGCTCAACGGCGCCAAGCAATGGATCACGAGCGGTGATCGCGCGGGCGTGATCATCGTCTGGGCGCGCACTGGCATGGAGGGCACGCGCGGCATCTCCTGCTTTCTCGTCGAGCCCGGTACGCCCGGCTTCGGCGTCTCGCGCAAGGAAGACAAGCTCGGGCTTCGGGCCTCGTCGACCGTGTCGCTCAGCTTCGAAGACTGTCGCCTGTCTGAAGATGCCCTGCTCGGTGACGAAGGTGGTGGCTTCAAGATCGCCATGATGGCCTTGGATGGCGGGCGCATCGGCATCGCGTCGCAGGCCCTCGGCATCGCCCAGGCGGCCTTCGACGAGAGCGTCGCCTACGCCAAGGAGCGCAAGCAGTTCGGCCATCCCATCGCCGATTTCCAGGCCATCCAATGGATGCTGGCGGACGGCCGCACCGAGCTCGAGGCGGCACGCCTGCTCACCCTGCGCGCGGCCTTCTTGAAGGAGCGCGGCGAGGCCTTTTCGACGCAAGCCGCAATGGCCAAGCTCTACGCCTCCGAGGCGGCCTTTCGCATCGCCGATCGCAACATCCAGATCCACGGTGGCTCGGGCTACGTGCGCGATTACCCGGCCGAGCGCCACCTGCGCGACGTCCGCGTGACCCGCATTTACGAGGGCACGAGCGAGATTCAGCGCACGGTGATCGGCCGCGCCATGACGAGGTGATAGCTCTTCACTGGGCCGCGCGGCTCTCTTGGTCTTGGTCTTGGTCCGCGTCGGCCTTACGCACGTCGACGAGGATGCCCGTCAGGTGTGACATGCCCGAGAGGGGCTCGACGCTGTGGGGGCCATCAGGTGAGAGCACGTTGGCGTTGACGCCACGGGTGCGCTGCGCGACTTTCAGCCCTGCGGTGGCTTCGTGGCCCCAGCCGTGGGGCAGGGCGACCGTGCCCTGCATGAGCTCGTCGGTCACCTTCACCGGGGCTCGCACGCTGCCCGTGGCCGAGCGGATCTCGGCGAGGACACCGTTCGAGAGGCCCAGCTCTTCCGCGTCGCCCTCCGAGACGAACAGGTAGTTCGTGTCGCGCGGGGGCTTCACGAAGCTCTCGACGTTGTGCATCCAAGAGTTGTGTGAAGTGCGCTCGCGCTTCGTGATCAGCTTGAGCCGCTTGCGCTGGGAGAGCTCCTCCGCGTAGACGTGCTCGAGGTCGGGCAGCGCCGCCAAGAACGCGGCAGGTGCGACGTCGACGCGGCC
The DNA here is from genome assembly GCA_964398415.1 of uncultured Polyangiales bacterium. GTDB lineage: Bacteria > Myxococcota_A > Polyangia > Polyangiales > DASUME01 > DASUME01. The sequence goes on from CAYNOM010000492.1 coordinate 2,682, forward strand.
GAATGGGCGCAGCACGCGCGTGGGCTTGCCGAGAAAGTCGTGCTCGCGGTTGTCTGCGAGCAGAAGGCCGTGGGGATGGCGTTTCAGCTCGGAGAGGCTCGTCTCGCGACCGAGCCGCACCATGGCGCCGAGCAGCTTCTCGGCGTCGAAGGCCATCGCCTCGGAAAGCGTGCCGCGCGCGCTCGCGGCGAGATAGGCGTGCAGCGCTCGGCGTCGGAACATGGGGACGCCGATTTCGTCTGCGAGCCGCGTGAAGATCCACCACTCGTCGCGTTGCTCACCCGTGGCTGCAACGACTGGCGGTGCGTACTGCAGGTAAGGCGTGGGCTGAAAGCCTTGAGCGCCGAGGGGAATGTCGCCGCGCTCGAGAAACGAGGTGACGGGCAGGACGTAATGCGCGAGCTGCGCCGTCTCGTTGCGGAACAGATCGATGCTGACGAGCAACTCGAGCTTCGAGAACGCCTCCCGCAGCTTTGCTCCGTTGGGGCAGCTGAGGAGTGGATTTCCCGCCGACACGAACAGCCCGCGCAGCTGTCCGTGGCCGGGCGTCAGGATCTCGTCGGCCAGCACCGCGCCCGGCATGGCGTCGGTCATGGAGGGGAGGTTGCCGATGCGCGAATGGTGGCGCTTGTGTCCTGCGCCCGTGAGTCGTCCGAGCAGGGGCAGGTTGAGCGTGCCGCGCGGAACGAGCACGCCTCCGCGCCGGTCGAGGTTGCCGCTCACCGCGTTGATCGCGTTCAAGAGCCACACGGCCAGCGTGCCGTGCCGCCCCTGATTGAGTCCCGTGGAGCAGTACAGGGCGGATGGCCCCGCCTCGAGGTAGGTGCCGACGAGCTCACGCAGCTTCTCGGCCGCGATGCCCGTGACCTCGCCACAGCGTTCCGGTGTCCAGGCCTGCACGGCACCACGCAGGCGACTCGTGTTCTCGAGGTACTTCGCGGCGCGCCCATCCTCTGCGCCGCGTCGAAACAGCTCGTGAGCGAACGCGAGCAGAAAGAACACGTCCGTATCGGGCCGGATGAACAGCTGCTCGCCGACTTGAGCGGCGCTCTCGGTGCGGCGCGGGTTGACGAACACCACCTTGCCGCCCTGCGCCTCGATGGCTTTCATGCGCTCGATGGGCCGTGGCGCGTGGATGAAGCTCATCTGCGAGATGGCGGGGTTACTGCCGATGATGATCAGGCAGCGCGCATGGTCGAGATCCGGCACGGGGTGGATCATGGGAGAGCCAAACATCTCCCAGGAGGCCGCGAACTTGTTGGCGCAATCTTGCGATCCTGCCGTGTACAGGTGACGTGTGCCGAGGGCGCGCATGAAGCCCGCGGCGAAGATCGGGTGCGGGGCACTGAAGGCGGCCGGGTTACCCATGTATAGCCCGAGCGATTGCCTCCCATGGGCCTCACGCAGCGCGCGCGCTTTGTCGCCGATCTCGCGGAGCGCCTCGTCCCAGCCGATGGGGACGAAATTTTGTCCGACACGCTTCAGGGGCGTCGACAGGCGGTCGGGCGAGCTGTGCACCTCGGTGTAGCGCGTGCCCTTCACGCAGGCGTAGCCGCGCGACACCACGTGCTCGGGGTCGGGCCTCAGCGAAGAGACGCGGCCGGCATCGTCTATGCTCGCGATGAGCCCACAGGCGGCCTCACAGATGCGACAGAACGTGACAGCTTCCCGTGACATGCCCACCTCCCGAGCAGTCAGGGTATCCGACCCGGCAAGAGACTCAACGAAAAGCCGCGGCGCGCGGATCAGGGCGGGCACACCCCACAGGTCTTCGAGCAGTTGGCGAGGATGCTGTTTTCCTGGGCCTGGGTGTACTTGTACTTCTCGACGGCCTGGGTGCAGTCGTAGCCCTTCCAACCGGAGCACGAGTAGCCCTGGGCGTCCTTGTAGCCGGTGACGTCGAAGGGTTCCCGCTTGCCGCAACCGCAGGTGCCAGGTGCGGTTTTCGCCGGATCCGCCGCACAGAGGTCGACGCAGTCGGCGGTCTTGTCGCCATCGGTGTCCGTATCCGGCAGGCCGCAACCGCACTGGTTTGTCGTGGTCTTGAGCGGGTCCGTGTCGCACACGTCGTTGCAGTCGAGAGCGCCGTCCGCGTCGGTGTCCGTCTCCGCGATTCCGCAGCCGCACACGAGCGGCTCGAGCTTCAGCGGATCGAGGGGGCAGCTGTCGAAGCAGTCGAGGGTGCCATCCGCGTCGCTGTCGATGTCCCTGGTGCCGCAGCCACACAGGCCCGGCTCGATCTTGCGCTTGTCCATCGGACACGCGTCGTTGCAGTCGAGGGTGCCATCGAGGTCGGTGTCCGCGTCCGACACGCCACAGCCGCACACGCCGGGCGCGACCTTGTCCTTGTCGTTCGGACACGCGTCGTGGCAGTTGGGAGTGCCGTCGCTGTCACTGTCCGTGTCGGCCGTCCCGCAGCCACAGCTCCCGGGAACCGTCTTGTTGGGGTCGTCCGCGCACTGATCGAGACAGTCGGGGAGTGTGTCCCCATCGCGGTCGGTCTCGGGCACGCCGCAGCCGCACAGGCCGAGCTCGGTCTTGAGCGGGTCGTCGTCGCATTCGTCCACACAGTCGGCGGTCTGATCCTTGTCCGTGTCGGTGTCGGGCTGCCCACAGCCGCACTGCAGGGGCTTGGTCTTCCCAGGGTCGCCCGGACACGCGTCGTAGCA
>CAYNOM010000493.1:0-5330 GCA_964398415.1 uncultured Polyangiales bacterium
AGAAGCACGACGATCGGCGACTGGGCGGGGCGTTGCAGTGCTGAAGGGGCGATCGGACCGAGCCCGCGACGCGAACGCAGCCACGGATGGCTGTCGTCGGTGCTGCGTTGACGCGCCACCTCGAACTGCACCCAGCGCGAGACCACGGGAAAGATCGGGTCGCGATCTCTCGCGAGCATGAAACGCGTCATCGGGGTAAGCGGCGCCACGAGCGTCGACCCGGCAAGCAGCAGCATGCCCCCCAAGAGTGAGCGCCTCAGCAGCCTCGGGATGTGCAGGTGCAGCACCCCACCCGCCATGAGCGCGACGGCGCAGACGATCACCCAAAGATGCAGACCCGGGTACAGTCGTGGCAGCACGGAAGGTTCGATGAGCACGAGCGGAAGAGCGAAGATCCAGGCGACGAACCCGAAGCCGCGCCGCGAAGCGGCCCGTCCAACCGCTCCAGCGGCCCAACAAATCACTGCAAGCAGCGCGCAGCACAATGCGACCGTGAGCAGGGCCAGCGCATCGCTCGCCCCCCATCGACTCGCGAACGGCCCGAAGTCCTCCCCTGCAATCAACACAGCGGCGACGACCAGCGCAAGGGCTTCGAGAATCCGTCGCTGCCAGGAAGCGCGCACGAGCCGGTCCAGTAACCATGCGCTCAGCGCAACCGCAGCGACGGTAAACAAGGCGGCCAACGCAAGCAAGCCTGTGCCGCTGATCAGCTGTCTGCTCCAGGCCTCGCTGAAGCGCTCGTCGTAGCGAGCGGCAATGCATACCCCCACGGCCGCAGCCGCCAGCAGCGAACGCCAGGGCAACGGAGTCTCTAGACGAGCCTCGGGGCGGCTCTCTTGTGCATGCGACGCGCGACCTTTCTGCTCGATCGCGTCAGGGGATGGCATGGGCACGGAACCGGAAACCTCTCCAAACGCGGACCATAGCCCTGCGCATGACCAGGCGCACGTCACTGAGGGCGCTCGTTCGTCGTAGCCACGGTGCTCCCGCGCTAGCGCGCCGTTCATCCATGGCTGTGCGGTCAGGCCGACGGCAAGCTCCGCTCCACCTCGAGTGCTAGGTCTACGCCATGAAGAGTCCATGGACTCGGCTGAGCTTCGAAGGATTCGTACAGGGCCTCGCGGTACTCGGCCTCTTGGTTCCGGCGCTGTGGTGGATTCTCGGAGCGGGCACGAAGATGCTGGGGCTCGCGGCGCCGGACACGTTCTACTACCTGGTCGTGGCACGAAACATCGTGCAGAAGGGGCTGATCTCCTTCGACGGTGAGTTCCCGACGAACGCGTTTCATCCCCTATGGCAGGCGATCGCGACGCTCGCGTTCGGGGCAACCCGCGTGTTCACTGAACGCCTAGACGCTCCTCTCAGCGTGCTCCTGGTAATCGGTGCATTGCTCGTTGCAGCAGCGATATGGCTTCTCGGTAGGACCTACTCGCGCGTCGGAGCGATTTCTCCACTTTGGCCGATCGTGCCGCTGGGCGTGATGGGACTGGGGATCCTCCTCGCGCTCGATTGGCGTACCCAACACGGCACACTGTGGATGTACGTGAACGGGATGGAGTCAGGCGTTCTACTCCTCTTCTACGCCTGGCTTGGATACGCGTACGTCGGCGGAACCCGTCAGGGTGTGCGGCGGGGAGTGATGCTCGGCACGCTGTGCCTCTCCGTGGCGCTGTCGCGACTCGATCATGCTGTGATTCCTCTGCTCTTGCTCGGCACCCACGCGCTCATGCTGGGCCGAAGCAACGACCGTGACGCAAGGCGCTACTGGTTGAGCGCGGCTGCAACGTTCGTCGTTGGCCTGCTCCTTTACCTGGGCATCAACAAGGCGTATGCAGGTGCCGCACTTCCAGTGAGCGGAAGCATCAAGTCGACGTTGCCGTTCGTGGATCACGGCAATACGGCCAACCTGGTCAAGCTCCTTGGCGATCCAAAGAGCCTCACGCGGACGCTCCTACAGCGCCAACTTCAGATGGTCGTCCCGGCCGTGAGCGCTGGCCTTTGGCTGCTCTCGCGGGTGCGGATCACGCTCGGAGACGAATCACTCGAGATTAGACTGCGTGGCAACGCACCACGCCTCGACCTTTGGCTGAGCCTGTCTGCAGTCAGCGTCATCGTGCTGGCCGCGTACAACTTTTTCTTCACCGAGATGTACGGCTCAGGGCCCTGGTACATGCCGGTTGGGGTCCTCTTCGTCACCCTCGCATTCGTCCGTTGGCTCGACGCAATTCCCTGGCGGCGGGTGCGAGGCCTGCCCATGGCTGCGGCCATCCTCTGCGCAGCCGCGTCAGCGGTGATGTTTGTCCTGTTCGTCTTCGAGGCAGACCCAGGGGCGACCCAAGCGAAATTCTTGTACGACATCGCGCCCAAGGCGCGCGCATTCTATGCAGACAGGCCGATTCGCCTCATCTCGAGCGACGACGGAATCGTCGCCTACGGCCTCGGCCTTCCGACACTCAACGGACTCGGCTTCGCGATCGACGCACAAGCGAAGGAGCGCATGGGCGACCACCGCCCGTCGAGACGCACCAAGCTCTTTGAGCTGGGCTTTGAGCGGGGCCACGATCGCATCACGACGTGCATGTACACGGGCACAGAGCCGCTGCCGAGAGACCGCACGCCTACCAGCGACGAGCTGCTGAGATACTTCAGGCTCGTGCCGCACCCGGCCCTACGCGGCAAGCGCCTCGAAGCCGAGTTCATCTCCGAGGATCGCTCGTTCGTCGTAGCCAAGGTGCTGCCGCGCTAGCGCTGGCGTCCGCCATCGTCGGTGTGCCCAGGTCGAGACGTGAGCCAGGCGCTCACGCCAGACAACCCATAAAAGGCTAGCCCCGAGATCATGAGGAGCTGGCCTGCCCACTGCTCATCGCGGTACACGGTCGACGCCGCGATACCAACCCCGAAGACGAGACCCACCAGTCGCATGGGCCAGATCATCGTTGAGTGCTCGGCCGGACGCTGGCGCCCCCCAAGCACGAGTCTCCTGCCTAGGAGCGCGAACTGAGCCAACATGCCAAGGAGGATGAGTAGAAAGGCCACGACCGTCAGGGCTTCGCTCGTCGAGAAGACGTAGATGCCAGCACCTAGCATCATCGGTAGTCCGCCGAAGATCCAGTCACTAAACCTAGAAGCCATCTCGCAACCCCACGGCTCGGTTGAATCAGCGGCAAATACAGGGCTCTCCTGGGATACCACACACCGCGTACGACGCCCTCGTGCAGATGTCCCAGGTAGCGGGGAGCGGCATGCCGGAGCCTGGAGAGCCACACGAGCACTGCCCGAAGCTCCAGGTCGGCTCTCGGTCTGGACCGCAGTCCAGCACCTGACAGAACTTGAATCGCGCCTGGGAGCGATCGAGCCATGGGTTGTCCTCGATCGCTACATCCACGCAGTTCTCCACAACGAGCCCCGGATTGCCTTGAGCGATGAGGCCGTCCCAACTGCACTGATTTCGAGTGAGCTGACCTTGCGTACACTGCCCAGCATTGTTCCCTGGATTGCACCCGCACGTGTCGTAGGCGTCAGTCATCGAAAGCGGGCCACCGTCCGGGTTCCTGAAGAACACCGCATCGCCGGAGTCTGTGCGGAACGCGGGGCACATGAACATGCTCACTCCGTGAACATTGGGGAGCCGCTCATCGCTGGGCGAGGCGCCGGCATTGAGCACCTTCGCAGTATCCTTGAGCGATTCTGTACAAACGTATGGCACCCGCGCACTTGAGAGCGCTCTCCGCCGCCTCGCCTACCTCTGCATCCGTTGAGCTGTCGTCGCTTTTTATGACAAGCTCCTTCTTGAAAACGGTCTTGCCGTCCTGGGTCTCGTAGTCCTCGTCAGATGCGGGGTTGTCGTCCTCAGGTGCGGCAGGCTCGTCTGGAGCCTCATCGTCGTTGGCGTAAGGATTCACGCAAGGGTCGCCGCCAGCGGTGCCTTGAAAGCATTGCGAAGCGGATGGTTTGCGCGTCCTCCACCAACTGAGGTGCTGTTCAGCGGTCTGTCCGGCGGGTTGGTAGCTGGCGCTTCCCGAGCCTGGATATCGGACCGGTGGGGGGCAATTCGTCATCACTGGTATATCGGCGGAGTATTCACGCTCCGTGAACGCCGCCACGACGTCTCGGCCGCCAGCATTGAATGGTCTGCCCCACGCATCTACGGCGGTTGTGTTACGGCCAGCAAGGAAGTCGAACAGGCCCTGGTAGTCTACGCCGCCGCCGCAACGGCGAGCCATACTGTTGAGCGCAGCGTGCGTTTCGACTGCAAAGCGTTGGCGCCTCTCGCTCTGCGTCATCGGGCGCGACGCGTCCTTGCGGCCATCCCCAGCAGTTTCGTAGCGGCCTTCAGCCAACGCATAGAAGAACTCATCGACCAGGTTGTCGTAGCCTTCTCCAAGGTTATCGAGAGCTTGCTGCAAGAGGTCTCGCCTGTTGCACGCAGCATGTTTCAGCGCCCTCGCGTCAGCCAGGAAGCTCTGGATGGGAGCATCGTCGATAAGGACCCGCCAGTGAACGGCCGCGGAGCGAAAACGCGCCTCGACGAGTGTCATTGTGCGACAGACGAGCACCCTCTCGTCGACGACGACGTACTGATCGGCCGTCCAATCTGTGACGATCCGCTGTGCCGGGCCGGCGTGCGCTCGTTCGGGCAAGCTGGTCACAACGACTAGACCCGCCATGACGATGCAAGATGCGCTACGCAACGCCCGTCTGAATACTCTCATGACCTGCTCCTAGAGGGAACTTTGGAGTAAGCGCACTGATGTCAGTCGACGAGGGAAACGGATGTCGCGACGCAGCGCCCGTTGCTCGCGATCGCATCGACGTGAACATGCTTCCGCGAGAGCTTCGCGCCTGTGAGAAGTGTGAGAACCGTGTCGTGGAACATCGTGTCGGTATGATCGACGCGAATCTTGTGCTTCCAGTCGCCGGAAAGGGAGGCGCACGCCCCCAGCGGGTAGTCGACCCCTTCGTCGTTCGTAACGGTGAACTCGGTGTACCCGGGGACTGAGCGCACGTAGCCGACCATCCGTCGGCTTCCGGGCGCCCATAGGGCGCTCGCCGAAGCTGCGACGAGACTCACAAGGCCCAAGGCAAGAGCGGAACTGATTCTCATGACGAACGTCTCCTGAGGACTGCGCTTTATCGGGCAGTCCAATGACATAGATGGGGGTGTGGGGGAGACATGACAGATGCCGTCAGAAAGCGCAATGGCGGTCGGGGTGATAGGCGGGGAGATCGCGCACGCCTGGCCCGTCACACCCGCAATCCGGGGAATCTGGGGCTTCCCAGGGCAAGGCACCGCCCCCGTGTAGCCCTGCAGGTCGTAGGGCTGGCAACTC
>CAYNOM010000494.1:0-5313 GCA_964398415.1 uncultured Polyangiales bacterium
CGGCGAAGCCGTCGCGGTCAGTGCCCAGCGCGGCGAAGCCGTCGCGGTCAGTGCCAGGCGGGCGCGCTCTGCACGGGCTTGCCGCTCGCGTCGTGCTCTTGGATCAGGGCCTTGGCCTTGTCGGTGCACGCGATGCAGTGCGGGAAGTCGCTGCCGTGATCGCAGCGTGTGAACACGGCACCGTCGGCCTCGCCGAACATGTCGGGGTCGAGGTGCTTGCCGCAGGCGATGCAGTGAATGTGCCCGTGATGGTGGCCTTGGGTAGAAGCCACGCCCCCGCGCGGTGCGGTCGTGCGCTCCTGGGCCTTCTTCTCTTTCTTGGTCAGTCGTTTTTCGCGCTTCATCTTCTGGCTCCGCGCTCCACTTAGCGCTGCGATCCGTAGCACGAAAAGCTCAGGCCGACGTGCGCACCCGATCTTCCCACGCGGTGCCTGCCACGAGACGAGCGGCCCGCTCGCGCAGCTCCGGAGACAGGGCACCGTCGAGCGCGCTGCGAAAGGCCTCCGCGAGCTCGCGTCCTGACTGGAAGCGGGCGTTCGGGTCCTTGGCCAGGCCTACCGCGAGCACCGCTTCCACGTCGGGCGAGACGCGAGCCAGGCTGCTCGGCCTTGGGGGCATCTCATGCACGACCTGGTGAACGAGCGCGGGCAGCGATTCGCCGACGTAGGGCGCGCGCGACACGAGGCAGCGGTAGAGCACGGCGCTCAAGGCGTAGAGGTCTGTGCGGTGATCGACGGGCCTTCCGCTCGCCTGTTCGGGCGACATGTACTCGGGCGTGCCGACCAGCTGATCATGGGTGAGCGAACCCTGACCGAGCAGCTTCGACACGCCGAAGTCGAGCACCTTCCACGTGGGCGAGCCTTCGTCTTTACGCGCCAGAAAGATGTTCTGCGGCTTGATGTCGCGGTGCACCACGCCCGAGGCGTGCGCCGCATCGAGGCCCGCACCGACCTGCCTCAGGAGGCGGGCGAGATCACGGCTCGACAGACGTCGCTCGCGGCGCAGCATGCTCGCGAGATCCTCGCCGCGCAGGCGCTCCATGGCCAGGTAGGGGATGGGCGAGTCTTCACTCGGCACCTCGACCACGCGCACCACGTGCGGGGAGTCCATGGCGGCTGCGGCCTTGGCCTCGCGGGAGAAGCGCGCGATGGTGTGGGGATCGGCAAAGAAGTTGCGCTGGAGCAGCTTGACGGCGGCCTCCTCGTTCGTCGACAGGTGCGTCGCCTCGTACACCTCTCCCATGCCACCGCGGCCTATCACGTTGCCGAGGCGAAACGAGCCCACCACTTGATCGGTGAAGCGTCCCGCACCGCCCACCCACGCGGCGCGCTCGAGCTCGCGCTTGGCCTCGTTGAGCAGGGCGTCGCGCTGGGCGACCTTGCGCGCCACGTTCTCGAGATCGGCGAACACGGCTTCGAGCTTGGCGCGCGAGGCGCGACCGGTGATGAACGCGATGGCATACACCGACTGCACGCAAGCCTGGACCGCGATCTGATCGAACAGGCTCAGGTTCGAAGCCACGACGAGCCCACGATCTTGCATGAAGCCAAAGCCCACTCCGGCTGCGAACACGGCATGCGGGAGGGCAAGGGCGGCGTACAGGCCGATGGCCCAGGCCAGGCTGCCGCCGAGGCAGAAGATGTATAGGCCGAGGGCCCCGATCATCGCCGCCGGGGAGAACGTGCCCATGTAGTAGACGGAGGTGGTGGCGGCGACCGACAAGGCCATGCTCGCGGCGCCCACGAAGTTGAAGCTGTAGCGCGCCGCGTCCATGGCATTGCGCAGCATGAAGACCATGGTCACGATGGCCCACAAAAGCCCTGCCACGTACACGCGCTTCGCGAACGGGTCGCCACCCATCATGGGGGTGAGCACGAGGCCGAGCACCGCCATGCCGATCAGCACCTGGGCGGTGACGCGAACGCGGCCCATCTCCTCGTCGCGCAGGGCGTCGCGCGAGAGATCGACCGTGGGGGCGCTGGCTCTCGCGCCCCCGGTGGAGGGGCCCGCCCCCGTGGAGGCCCCTGTGCTGGGGACCATGCTGCGCCGCAGCTGACGTGTGGGCTGACCCTGCAGCGAGTCGTCCGTCTCCGCGCCGCGTTCAGTCACGGGCGGTGTCGCGGCGGAAGGGTCTATGTCCACTCTTCAGAGGTTACCAGGGTGCCGCGGATGCACCAATCCACGATGTAGTGCCAGGGGGTTTCAGGGCGGGCATCGCGCTTACACTCGGGGCATGCGCGCTGCCGTTCTCACGCACCCTGCACCCATCACCTCGCGTCCGCTCGTGCTGCGTGAGCGCGAGATCGCTGAGCCTGGCCCTGCCGAGGTGCGCGTGCGCGTGTCGGCCTGCGCGGCTTGCCGCACCGATCTGCACGTGATCGAAGGGGAGCTACCCGTCAGAAAGTCCCCCGTCGTGCCCGGGCATCAAGTGGTGGGCACGCTGGAGGCGCTCGGGGCGGAGGTCACCGGGCTTTCCCTCGGCCAGCGTGTGGGCGTAGCGTGGCTGCACGGCACCTGCGGCACGTGCCGCTTCTGCCGCCGCGGCGTCGAGAACCTGTGCGACGCGGCCTCGTTCACCGGCTACAGCGTGGACGGCGGCTTTGCCGAGCTGATGTTGGCGCGGGCCGAGTATGTGTATCCGTTGCCAGAGGCGTTCGACGATGCCGAGGTGGCCCCGCTGCTCTGCGCCGGCATCATCGGCCATCGCTGCCTCTCGCGCACCGGGCTCTCGAGCTTTCGCGGTGCGCGGCTCGGCCTCTACGGCTTTGGCGCCGCGGGTCACATCGCGATTCAGATCGCGCGCGCCCGCGGGGCCGAGGTGTACGTCGCCACCCGCGAAGGCGTGCATCGCGAGCTCGCGGCCGAGCTCGGTGCCGTGTGGTGCGGTGGCACGCTCGAGGCACCGCCCGTGAAGCTCGACGCGTCGATCGTCTTCGCGCCTGCGGGGGAGATCGTGCCGGCCGCGCTCTCGCACCTCGACAAGGGTGGCACGCTCGTGCTCGGCGGTATTCACATGAGTGATGTTCCAAGCATGCCCTACGCGCTGCTCTACGGAGAGCGCGTCGTACGGAGCGTGGCCAACAACACGCGCGAGGATGGGCGCGCGTTTCTCGAGGAAGCGGCGCGCGTGGGCGTGCGCACGCACGTGGAGCGCTACGCGTTCGAGGACGTCAACGAAGCCCTCGTCTCGCTGAAGGGGCGTGGCATTCGCGGCGCCGCGGTGGTGGAGATCGGGAGGCGTGGCTGACGACTCATCCACCTACGTCGCAGTTTTTGGGCTTGGCTGTGGGCGGCTAGCTGCTGTAAACGTGCAGGCTGTGTGAACGACACGCGTTTCCCCCTCTCCCACGTGCCTGGAGTAGCCCCATGAGTTGCAGGTTCTTGCGTGCTTCGCTTGCGCTGGCGGCGCTGTTGTCGGTGAGTGCGGGTACGACCAAGGCCGAGGTGACCTTGCCGAACGGCACGACCATCCCGCGCGACTCGGGGCCGAAGGAAACCCAGCTCTCGACGCTGTTCGCGAATCGCGGCGAGGCGATCAACTTCGTCGCCGATGGCTTTCCGAAGCCCGACACCTTCTCGCCGTTGTGCAACTTCAAGGCGACCATGCTGCTGCGCGAGTCGGCCTCCGATCTGGCGGTGGGCTGGTACAACGCCGATCCGAGCGCCTCGCTGCCACCGGCTCAAAACGCGATCTTCGAGATCTTCTCGACGGCCAACAACAACGTCAACGCGACGTTCACCGGCGACGACATACGCAACGATCCCCGCTACACGGGGGGGCTCATCGGCTTTGCGCTGATCCGAAATCCGCCCCACTTCAGCGAGGCCCGCTACAACACGATCTGCACGAGCTGCTCGCCCCAGGGGCCGTGGATCCTGTCGGTGTCCTATCGCTCGACGCTGGTGCCGAACGCCTACTACCTGGCCTTCGAGGATGGCAACACGAGCGCCACCACGTTCGGCAACGATGGCGACTACAACGACTACGTGATGCTGTTCGAGGGCTTGGCCTGCGCCGGCGATGGCGAGCCCTGCGAGGTGCCGGGCCAGAAGGGTGTGTGCGTCGACGGCATCTCCGAGTGCAACAACACGGGCGAGCTTGCAGCTGATCGTCGGCGAGACCGACGAGGGCGACGCGCTATGCGCGGGCAACGAAGTGTGCAGCCGCGGTCAATGCGTGCCGCGCTGCGGTGGCGCCGAGTTCGAGTGCATCTTCGAGCCCTTCACGCTGTGCGACGCGAGCGGTCTGTGCGTCGATCCGAGCTGCGTCGGCACGAGCTGCGAACAGGGGCAGGTGTGCATCGACGGCCAGTGTCGTTCGCCGTGCGAGGGCGTGACGTGCCCGGTGGGGCGCGAGTGTCGCCTCGGCGCGTGCATCGATCCGTGTGCAGACGTCGAGTGTCCCGCGCAGCGGACGTGCGTCGGCGGAGCGTGTGTGGTCGACTGCTCCTGCACCGGCTGCGAGGCGGGCTCCACCTGCAGCGCCGACACGGGCGCTTGCGTCGACGACGATTGTCTCGGCAAGAGCTGCGACACGGGCAGCTACTGCGCGCCGGATGGCAGCTGTGCGGACGCCTGCGATGGGGCGAGCTGTCCGGCGGGCAGCGCGTGCACGGCGGGCGATTGCGTCGCGCTCGTGGGCGCGGGAGACGGTGGCGCGGGTGGAGGCGCGAGCGGCGGCTCGGGGAGCGGCGGCGCGGGTGGAGGCGTGAGCGGCGGCGACGGCGCGTCCGGCGGCGGTGATGGCGAAGGCGATGGCGGCCCTGGCTCGTCCGGTGACTCGGGGGGCGTGAAGGCCGAGGTGTCCGCCAGTGGCTGCGGTTGCCGTGTGATCGCGAAGCCGCGCGCGCGCTCGGGCGCCTCTGTGCTGGCTTTGGTGCTGGTGTCGACCTTGGCGTTGCGTCGGCGCAGGCGCCGCGCTCTCGCCTGAGCGTTCTCGACTGTGGGCGCGCAGCCTGCGCTATGCTGCCCGCACAAGAGTGTTCCGCACGGGGGAAGCATGGGCGAGGCCGGCGTCGCGGCATACGACTTACAAGCCTTGAACCAGGGCAATCTCGGCCTCCATCTCACCGATCCCGAGATCGAGCGGCGCGCCGAGCTTTTGCTCTCGCGCATGAGTCTCGAGCAGAAGCTGCGGCAGATGCACGGGAGCGCGCTGCAGCCCGTCGACGAGCTCTACCTGTGTCACGACGAGCCCGAGCTCGGCATCCCCGCCTTCAAGATGGTCGACGGACCCCGTGGCGTCCGCGCGGGCGTGGTCACCACGTTCCCTGTGGCCATGGCGCGCGGCGCGACCTGGGATCCGTGGCTCGA
>CAYNOM010000495.1:0-5305 GCA_964398415.1 uncultured Polyangiales bacterium
TGGCCTCGAGCAGATCGTAAGGGGTGCCCACACCCATCAGGTAGCGTGGCCTGTCCGCGGGCATCTTTGGCGCCACCTCTGCGAGCACACGGACCATGTCTTCGATGGGCTCGCCCACGGAGAAGCCACCGAGGGCCACGCCGTCTGCGGGCAACGACGCGATGTCGTCGAGGTGAGAGAGGCGCAGGTCGGTGTGCGTGGCACCCTGCACGATCGCAAAGCGCGCCTGCCCCGGTGGCGCCGGATACGCCAGAGACCGCCTCGCCCAGGCGCTCGTGCGTCGCATCGCCTGCTCAATCACCTCGCGCGGTGCGCCTCCGGGAGGGCATTCGTCGAGCACCATCGCCACGTCCGATCCGAGCAGCCCCTGCACGCGCATCGACTCCTCGGGCGTCAGCGTCTTCTTTGCGCCATCGAGATGGCTGCGAAAGGTGACCCCGTCATCGGTGATCTTGCGCAGCTCAGACAGCGAGAAGACCTGATAGCCCCCGCTGTCGGTGAGCATCGCGTGAGGCCAGCCCATGAACTTCTGGACGCCTCCGAGCTTGTGCACACGCTCGGCGCCCGGCCTGAGCCACAGGTGATAGGTGTTGGCGAGGATGATGCGCGCCCCCGTGTCGGCCACCTCCGCGGGCGACTGCGACTTCACCGACGCTTGGGTGCCCACGGGCATGAAGACGGGCGTCTCGATCACGGCCCGTGGCGTTGTGAACGTGCCCGTGCGCGCGTTTCCGTCACGCGACGTCTCTTGAAAGCCAAATCCCTCGGTCATCATGGTCTTACCAACATGGCGTCGCCATAGCTGAAGAAGCGATAGCGCTCTTCGACCGCACAGGCGTAGGCGGCACGCGTGCGCTCTTCGCCCGCGAAGGCCATCACGAGCGCAAGTAAGGTGGAGCGCGGCAAATGGAAGTTCGTCACGAGCGCGTCGATCACGCGAAAATCGTAGGGCGGGTAGATGCAGAGGTTGGTCGCACCCGACCCCGCGCGAAGCTCGCCGTGCTCCCTGGCCGCGGCCTCCAGCGTGCGCACCACCGTCGTGCCCACCGCCACCACCGGCCGTCCCTCGCGCTTTGCGGAAGCGATGGCCTCGAAGGTGGCCTCGGGGATGCTGTAGCGCTCGGTGTGCATCGGATGCTCGGCGAGGTCGTCGACGGCGAGCGGCGCAAAGGTGCCTGGACCCACGTGCAAGGTGACGAACGCGCGCGTGTGCCCGGCCGCATCGAGGGCCGACAGCAATGCAGTGCTGAAGTGAAGGCCGGCCGTGGGCGCCGCGACTGCCCCCGCCTCGCGCGCAAAGACGGTTTGATAGCGCTCGCGATCGGCGTCATCGTCGGCGCGCCGCACGTAGGGTGGTAGCGGCATGTGCCCCACGGCCTCCAGCGCCTGGCTCACGGAAGGCGCGGCGCGCAGCGTGACCTCGAGCGTGGTGGCGTCGCGACGGGCGCCGATCTCCGCCTCGAGCGCACCAAAGTCGAGGCGAAGGCCCGGGCGCAACGACTTGAGCGGCCGCCCCATGCACAGCCAGCGCTCCTCGCCTCCCTCGCCCGTGAGACGCTCGACCAGCAACAGCTCGACCTTGCCGCCGCTCGGCTTCTCTCCGAGCAGGCGCGCCGGCAACACGCGCGTATCGTTGAATACGAACAGCGAGGGCTGGAGCAAGGCCGGTAGCTCGGTGATCGCACGATGCTCGAGGTGGCTCGCGTTTCGCCCCAGCACGAGCAAGCGCGACGCATCACGCTCCGCGAGCGGGCGTTGCGCGATGAGCTCCTCGGGCAGCTCGTAATCTAACCTCTCGGCGCGCATGGGCCGGCAAGGGAAGCAAACCCGGCCCCTCACCGCAAGCCGGCGTCAGGGCTCAGTCAGCGAAAGCGTGTAGGTTTGCCGAGGATCGGCCAATTTTTCGCTATCTTGGGCCGTCGCGAAGACGACGACGCACAGGCGTGACTCGCTGCTGTGGGGCGTGAGCAGGGTGCTCTCCCCCTCCCCCGTCCCGGCCTGATCGACCGGCTCGCTCGCACCGCTGCTCCGGTCGACCACCTCGAGCGCGAGATTGAGCCCGGGCACGGGGCCGAGCACCGCCCGTGCAGGGAGGGCGGTCGACGCGACGCAATAGACGTCCCGATCGCCCGTCCAGCCCACATAGCCACGGCGCTCTTGGCCGAGGCCCAGCGTGTCGGCGGTTTCGAAGCCATCGTTGGGCTCGTTCTCGTCATGGGCCGTATGTCCCACGAACGACAGCGCGAGCGCGTAAGTGTCGGACACGTTTTCCGTGGGCAAGCGCCCCGCCTCCCAATGTTCGCGCACGCGCAGGTAGTAGCCGCCACCGAGAAGCGTGAGATTCGGGATCATCTCCGGCTCAGCGAGGCCTCCCGTGTCGACGACGAGCATCGGCTTCGACTCGCCCCTGCGCACGAGCTCGAGCACCAGGTCCATGTTGGGTAAGGCCGAGAGCTCGGCACGCACCACGCGACGGCTGCCGATCGGCACCTCGAAGAGGTACACATCCGCGTCGCCTTGCGTGACCGACTGGCGCTTGCCGACGTGCCCCGAGACGCTCTTGCCCGGCTGCAAGCGATTGGCCTGCACAGGCTCGTCGTTTGGTTCCTGCTCCACGCTCAGGTTGCGCACCGCGGGGCGCGCCTTGAAGAACGTGAAAGCGCCGTAGCCGAGCGCACAGGCAACGGTCACGCCGAGGGCCACGCCGAGACGGCTCGTGCGACGCAGGCGCTTTTCGTACCCGTCGACATCCCCGCGTGTGGCGAGATCGCCGAGGCGCGCGGCACTTCGCTCCGCAGGCTGCGATGTCGCGTGCAGGGCGAGCGCGTCCGTGGTGTCGCGCTCCGCGACCGAGGTGAGATACGCGATGAGATCGGCGCGCAGATCCTGCATCGTGGCATAGCGCGCTCTCGGATCCTTCTGCATCGCACGCGCGATGATGCGATCGGCCTCGTCGGGCAGGTCACCGCGCCCCGCGCGCTCGCGCAGGGGAATCAAGGCCGCGTTCAGGTGCTGCGTCAGAACGCCCATGGGCGTGTCGGCCACGAACGGGGGCACGCCTGCGAGCGCCTTGTACATCATCGCGCCGAGCGCGTAGACGTCGACGCGGTGGTCGTAGGGATCGCCGCGGATCTGCTCAGGCGACATGTAATAGGGCGTGCCGAGGATATGCCCGCGTTGCGTCGCGGGCCCGTGCTCTTCCGGGTCTCGCAGCTTCGCGATGCCGAAATCGAGCACCTTCACGAAGTCGGTCTGCCCGGGGGTTTCGACGATCATCACGTTCTCGGGCTTGATGTCGCGATGGATGATGCCGCGCTCGTGGGCCTCGGCGACACTCGCCGCAACCTGCGCGCAGATCTTCACCACGCGCACGAACGAGAGCGGCGCCTGCTCGAGGATCAGTGCACCGAAGTCCTGACCGGGCAGGTACTCCATCACCAAGTACGCGAGCCGCGCGCTCTGGCCGAAGTCGAAGATCTGCACCGTATTCGGATGGCGGAGGGTCGACACCGCCTGGGCCTCGCGCCGAAAGCGACGCACGGTCAGTGGATCGCCCGCGAGCTGGCCGGACAAGAGCTTCAGCGCCACGAGCTTGCCGATGTGCACGTGCTCGGCCTTGTAGACGACGCCCATGCCGCCGCGCCCCAGCAACGACAGGATCCGATAGCGATCGGCTATCACCTGACCTATCAGCGGGTCGGCCACGTCGAGCGCGGTCGTGGCCCGCACCGTGGGCAAGGCCCGTGTGGAGGTACGGCGTGGCGCAAGGGGCAGCTCCGGATCGCGCACGGTCTCCGCGGTGGGCCTCGACCCGGCGGGCGCGCGTGCGCCTGCCTCGGCCCCGCACTCAGGGCAGAAGCGCGAGCCCACAGGGACGGAATGACCACAGCGCGGACACGGCACGCTGGCGTCGCTCGCAGGCACCATGGGCGCACTGTACCGCCGAACGCGCGCGAATCACGCTTTCATCAACGTGCGAGACGCAGGACGTACTGGGCTTTCACACTCGGCACGGTCTGCACTTGGCCCTGTTTCGAGCGAAACTGCTGCTCGCCTTCGACCGTGCCTAGCACGCGCACCCAGGTGTCGACGGCAGCATCCGTCGCCTGTCCGTACTCCACCCAAAGCAGGCAGCGCTGCTTGCCCGGACAGTCGAGCGCGAACATCTGCAGCACGCTCTGCCCTCCCTGCATCTCGACGTTGTAGACGCGACCGTCGAAGGCCACTTTCTGTCCGCGGTACACCACGGGGTTGGTGGCGAGGCGCGCGTAGGTGAGGCTCTTGTCGGCCTCGAACGTCGCCGCCGCGAGCGCCATGTCTTCCACGCGTTGCACCTGCACGTCGATCTGCTTCGGCGCCTTGCCGGGTGCGCGCGCGATCACCTGAAACCGATGGGTGCCGGGCTTCGGCAGAGAGAGCGAGCGCAGAAAGCGCCCATCGCGTATCTCGAGCGCGGTGCCGTCGACGTGCACGCTCGCCCCAGATTCGACCGCACCCGCCAGCTCCACCTGCTCCTGGTCGGTCGTGACCTCGGGGCCCGGCTTGTCGAGCTCCATACGGGTGACGGGCAAGCTGAGGCGCGCTGTGCCCTCCGTGGGCGCAGCCTCGCCCTCGATCCGGTAGCGCACGGCCAGCGCATAGGTGCTGCCCTGCTGCGGGGGCACCACGTAGCGCTTGCTCGCGTGGCCGCGCGCATCGAGCGAGAGGGGTGCACCATCGAGCGTGACCCGCGCGCCGGGCTTCACGTCGACCACGAGGTCGACCGCAGGTGGGTTTTCCGCGAGGGCGGCGACGTCCAAGCGCACGCGATAGTCGAGGTGCAGGGCCACGGTGGCGGTGTCGACAGAGCCGTCGGCCGACACGACGCCGATGGCCAGCTCGTTGTCGCCCACGGCGAGATCATCCACGCGCAGCGGAAACAGGGCGCGGCCCGCCTCGAGCGGAAGCTCGGCGCCCGAGAAGCGCACCTTGGAGCCGGCAGGGCTCGCCGGCACCTGGACCTCGAGCGCGTCCCCCGCCTCGGTCGTCACCACACGCACTGCGATGTCAGGACCGCCGGCGCTGAGCCAAACGCCCAGGACTCCGACCAGGGCGAGCACGGCGAGGCCCGCGATGATCCACACGCTGCGCGACGAGCTCGCGCCCGGCACGACGATGGGCGCTTCGAGATCGTCGTACGAGGGACGAGCAGGCGCCGTCGAGAAGCTCGGTGCTGCGTCCGTGGACTCACGCGTGGCAGTGCTCGTCGCAGGCACGGCTGCGGGCGTCGGCACGGCTGCGGGCGTCGGCACGGCTGCGGGCGTCG
>CAYNOM010000496.1:0-860 GCA_964398415.1 uncultured Polyangiales bacterium
AGCTGAGCGCCCCACACGCTCGCCGGCGCTTCCCAAACCCACCCCTGAGTCCGTGAGCGGTCGCCTCACTCGAGGCGCGTCACGACCAAGCTCTTGAGCAGCGCGCCGGCTCGGACCGCCCGCACCGCGAGCCGCAAGCGCCCCGAGAGCCCCTCCAGCGTGCAACGCTTCGTCCGCCCGCCGGCTGCGAGCGTCAGGGTCGACGCGCGACGCTCGATACGAGCGCGACCATCGGCAGCCCGCGGCAGCGTGCAAAGCGCCGGCCCAACGACGTCCGCGCCCAAGGCGACCGCGCGCACCACCCCTTGTTCGCCGCGCAGCAAAAGATCGATCTCGCCCTCGGCCTCGACCTCGATCGTCACCTCTCGGTAGCTGAGCCCAGCTAGATCGAAGCGCGCCCCCGCCACTTGGGACACGAGGGCAAGCCCCTCGCGCCGAAAACGCCCCACCCCGTCCAGAGCGACTCCATCGACATCCTCGGCCAGCAGCGTGCCACCTGGGTTGTCGTGA
Organism: uncultured Polyangiales bacterium; assembly: GCA_964398415.1. GTDB lineage: Bacteria > Myxococcota_A > Polyangia > Polyangiales > DASUME01 > DASUME01. Next base: position 511 of record CAYNOM010000496.1, read on the forward strand.
AGCGTTCGCGCATCGAGCCGTAGCGTTGCGGCGGCATCTGCCCCGACCAGCAGCACCGCACCGTCGTTGCGCAGCAGCAAGCGCTGAGGGACGAACGGCAAACCGATGACCTCGACCTTGGACGTCCCAGGGTCGATGCGGCGCGCCGTGGGCTGCCCCGCGCGCTCACCCGTGAGCAGAAGCCGACCGTCGCGGAGGCCGAGCGCGCGCACATGTTCGAGGCCCGAGAACGGCGTCAGCGGCTCATCGACCAGCACGTCTTCACCATTCGGAAGACGCAGCGCGAGCCTGCCCGTCGTCTTCCCGTCGATGATCTCGAATGCCGCGACGCGCTCCCCTGGCAGGGTGAC
>CAYNOM010000496.1:870-5299 GCA_964398415.1 uncultured Polyangiales bacterium
CGGTTCGCTCCGGACGGCGAGCGGAGCGAGCTCGGCGACAAGCTCGCTCGAGGGCTCGAACAGCAAAAGTCGCGCGCCGTCCGTCACCACCCCCACCCCATCGTCCCGCAGCTGCAGCGCGAGCTCGGGCGACGCGAAGGGCAAGCGCGCATCGACCAGGCGCGACTCGAAGCTCACGGCGTCGATCACCTCGAGCGTGTCGCTTGGAGCGCCGTCGATCTCGGCCTCGCCTCCCGCGACCAGCACCCCCAGACCCGGTACGAACAGCGCTGCCGCCCCCAGGCGAGCCTGCGCAAGGCGTCCGATGCCCACGTAGGCGTGACTCGACGCGGAATACCGCTCGAACGAATCGAACGCGGGCGTGCCCGGGGACGCACTCTGCGCGCCGCCAAGCACCCACGTTTCGAGCCCGAGATCGAGCGCCGTCGCGTGCACCCGTGGCACGAACAGGCCCTCAGGTACTGGCACGCTCTGCTCCTCGGCGATCTGTGCCTCACTCGTCGACGATAGGGCCGTCGTGCGCCCGGGCAGCGCGCCACCCGCAACGAGTAGGTCTTGTCCGCCCAAGAGCGACACCGCAGCGCCGTCAGGCACGAGCGTCGCTTCGACAACACTGAGACACGGCAGACCAAACGGCAAAACGAGCGCATCGAAGCCCGATCCGTCATCGGCGACGGGTGCGATCGCGACGCCACGAAAGTTGGACGTCGACACACTGATGCGCGTGAGGCGTGTGTGGAGCGGCAGGGCCGAAACCTCCTGCACCCCGCCGGACACGTCGATGGCAAAAAAGGTCTCGGACGAGGTCGGAAAATCGCCCAAGGCTTCGAGCGCGAGACGCTCGACGCGACGCGGCGCGCATGCGGACAGGTAGCGCACGCGCAGCGCGCTCGACAGAGGCTCCGCGCTACGCGGCTCGCACGCCGTCGACGACACGAGCAGCGCGACACCGACGAGACACGCGCTGCCGCCACATCGCGCAACGCGCCGCGCCCAGGCTATGCTTCGTCCGTAGGTACGGTGATCTCGCAGCTCGGCCCCTATCTGATCGACGAAGCCCTGGCGGAGGGTGGGATGGCGCGCGTGTTTCGGGCGCGCCTGCGCGGGCTCGGCGGCTTCGAGAAGACCCTGGTGCTGAAGCAGATCCGCCCCGAGCTGGCCAAGGATCCGCGCTTCGTCGAGATGTTCGTGCGCGAGGCCAACACGCTCGTGCAGATGAGCCATCCGCACATTGTGCCCATTTACGAGCTCGGCTCGGTGGACGGCACCTACTACTTGTCGATGGAGTTCATCGAAGGCGCAACCCTGGCCCAGATCCTCGGCGACGGCCCCCTGCCCCCGGCCCTCGCCGCCCAGATCGGGGTCCAGATCGGTGATGCTCTCGACTATGCGCACGTACGAGTCGGGATCCTCCATCGCGACATCACGCCGCGCAACCTCATCGTGGACGACGCGGGCCACACGCGGCTGCTCGACTTCGGCATCGCCGCTGCCATCGACATCGGCGCCGAGCAGTTCGGCTCACCGGGCTACATGGCCCCCGAACAGGTGCGCGGCGAACCGCTCAAGCCGGCCAGCGATCTGTTTTCGCTCGGGGTGGTGCTGTACGAGGCAGTCACGGGACGCGCACCGTTCGAGCGGATCATACGCGGCACACTCGGCCAGGCTCCATCCTTGGAGGAGGCCGGGGTGCAGCGGGAGCTCGCGCGGATCGTGGATCGGATGCTGCGGGCGCGTGTCGAAGAGCGCCCCCAATCGGCCCAGGAGGTCACGCGCGCCTTGCGTGGTTGGCTCGCGCAGCACGAGCCCGAGGGGGTGTTCAGCGAGCTCCGCACCCGGGCAGCGCGTGCTCGAAGCCGCGTGGCCAAGGAGAGCGAAAGGGCCGCGAGCAACCGCGCTGGGGTGGGCAGCGACGAGCCCACCACCGTCGAAGTCGACGAGCCGCGTCGCGCGCCGATGGCCCCCGCGCGCTCCCAGGCCTTCGCCACGAGCCCCGTGCTCACCCAGATGCTGCGCACGGCGTCGGGTGCGCCCACGCCCACCCCTGAGGCGGCGCGTGACAAGGACGGTGCAACGCGACCGATTACCCGGCCCATCGCGCGCGACGAGCGCCCCGAGGAGCCAGCGACGAGCGCCCGCGCCACCGCCTTCATGTTGCGCGCCTGGCCCTGGCTCGGCCTACTTGCGCTGGTCGTCGCAGGCGTGCTCGCCCTCTCACGTCCAAGCGACGACGCCGGTCCGCCCGCCGGCTGGCGCGAGCCCACCCCGAAAGGCCCCACCCCTGCTCAGCCCGGCCCCCCCCCTGCTCAGCCTGGCCCCACCGCTGCTACGCCGGAGAGTGAAGCGCTGGCCCCCAAGTCCGTGGCCGACCCACCTGACGCAGGCGAGACGGCGAGCAGCGAGAACGAGGCCGCACGCGCCTGGCTCAGCGTCAGCGCCGTACCGTGGGCCGAGGTCAGCCTCGATGGGCGCGGCATCGGCAATACCCCGCAACGCAACCTGCGGGTGAAGAGCGGATCACACGTGCTGCTCTTCGAATGCCCACCCCTCGGCAAGCGAGCGCGAGTCGAGATCGAGATCGCGAAGGGAGGCAAGGCGCGTGTGCTCGTCGACCTCACGACGGATCCACCACGCACGAGCTTGGACGGCGCCACACGGGCGCGCTAAGCGCTGGGCATGGCATCGAAGCCCGCTGTCCTCAGTCTCTCGCTTCTCGTCTCGCTCGCCGCCTGCGGTGGCGACAAGAGCGCTGCGACGTCGCCACCCAACACGAGCAAGCCCGCAGAGCCTGCTCTCGTCGAAGCTCCGCAGCCAAGCGAGCCCCCTGCCCCAGCGGCCAAGGCCGGCAAGGGCCTGATCCTCGCCTATTCACAGTTCGACGGCGCAACGCCCAAAGCAGCCCGTGCCGAGCTTTTGATCCCGAGCGCGACGGGCTTTCGCGTCGAGGCCATCGAAGACCCCGAGAGCAACGTCTTTCACAAGGCGTTCGCGCTCACGATGCCGAGCGCCGCGCCTCAGCTCGTCACCATCTCAGGCATGAAAGCTCAGGTGAAGCTTTGGAAGCGCACGCCCACGGGTTTCGCGCCCGAGCTCTTGTGGAGCGAGGCGTTCGGCGGCAAGTTCGATCGCATGCGTGATGCCGAGGTGGGAGACGTGGACGGCGATGGGGTGCCGGACATCGTCGTCGGCACCCACGACCAGGGCGTCGTCGCCTACCTGTCGAAGGGGCAAGGGGCCACCTACAAGGTCGAAAAAATCGATCGCGAGAAAGACACCTTCATTCATGAGATCGAGCTCGGTGATCTCGACGGGGACGGCAAGCTCGAGATCTACGCCACGCCCAGCGAGCCCAATCGCCTGGACGCCGGCGCCCAAGCCGGCTTCGTCGTGCGCTACGTGCCGCACAGGAAGGAAGGACGCACGATCGTCGCCGATCTCGGCAAGCGTCACGCCAAGGAGATCCTGGTGGCCGACGTCGACGGCGACGGCAAGGACGAGCTGTACGTGGCCGTCGAGGCACTCACCTCCGGCGATCGCGCGAACGTCAAGATCGTGGAGCCCGTCGAGATCCGTCGCTACGACGCAAGCACCCCCAAGGACAAGGGGCAGGTGGTGGCGCGTATCGACGACCGCTACTGCCGCTTCCTGACGGCAGGCGACGTGGATGGTGATGGCAAGAAGGAGCTGGTGGCAGCAGCCTTCCGCAGCGGCGTATGGCTGATGCGACCCGCGATCGATCCGAAGGCGTTGTGGAGCGTCGAGAACGTCGAACGCGAGTCGAGCGGCTTCGAGCATGCCGCGCTGCTCACCGACCTCGATGGCGACGGCAGGGACGAGCTATACGTCGCAGCCGACGACCAGGGCGAGCTGCGTCGCTACGTGTGGAAGGACGGAAAGCCGACGCGCGAGACGCTGATCAAGCGCGAAAACCCGCGGGAAACTTGGACCTGGAACATCATGCCCTTGCCCGCGGTCCTGTTCGGCGACTGAGCTCCGCCTCACTCGAACGAGCAGACGTACTCACAAAGCCCAGCGTCGACCGCGATGTCGAAGCCCGAGTTGCCAGGCACGCGAAACTCCGTACCTGCCGCGTAGACGACAAATTCACTCGTGCCGTCTACGCGCACGCGGCAGCTGCCGGCGATGATCTGCATGAGCTCCGGCGCGCCGGTGCCGAAGTGAAACTCGCCAGGGTAGATCAGGCCGAGCGTCTTCTTTGTGCCATCGGCGAGCTGCACGGTGTGGCTGACGACCTTGCCATCGAAGTAGACGTTGGCCTTGGTGAGAACTTCGACGTTGTGAAACGAGCTGGGCGCGGCTTCAGACACGGGACCCTCCTGGGATGGCCGTGGGTTTTGGCACATCCGGTGGCCGGCGCGAGCCCCCGAGGGGCACTCGTTACCGGGTCTCGCGGCCGTTCGGCCCTGCG
>CAYNOM010000497.1:0-5297 GCA_964398415.1 uncultured Polyangiales bacterium
AGGCGGCTGGGCAGAGCGTCGACCAGCGTACTGACATCTACGCGCTCGGCGTGATCATGTACGAGATGTTCACCGGCCGGGTTCCCTTCGATGCGGACACCTTCATGGCCGTGCTCACGAAGCACATGTTCGAGCAGCCGAGCCCGATGAGCGACCCCGCGTCCGGGCGCACGCTCGGCGCGCTCGAGGAGATCACACTCAAGGCCCTCGAGAAAAAGCCCGAGCACCGCTACCAGACGATGCAGGAGCTGGTGGACGACCTCGAGCGAGTCTCGGGTGGGCAGCGTCCGCAGTTCGCTGCCGCGACACCCCGGGCCAGCGCTGCGCTGGCTGACGCGCTCGAGCCCCGTTCCCGCAGCGAGATGCGGCTCGAGGATCAACTGGCCGCAGCCTCATCGGGCGGTGCGGGTCGAAAGAGGCTCGTCTTGGGCGCTGCGGTGGCTGCGCTCGTGCTCGTGGGGACGGTCTTGGCTCTCGCGCTGAGCGGTGGCAAGGATGACGCGTCTGCCGCGCGACTCGCGCCGCCCCCTCCTGCGCCGCCCCCGATCGCGACCGACGTGAACGTGCCGAAGGACCCGGGGCCGTCGCCTGAGGGCGCAGGAGAAGAGCCGCCCACGGCGGAGCCGATCATCGAGGTCGTCGTCGTCGACTCCGATCCCTCCGGCGTGACGGTGGTGATGGACGGCGCGATCGTCGGGAGCACCCCCGTCCGGCTACCGCGTCCGAGCAGCGGCCAGCGCAGCCTCGAGCTTCGCCACGACGGCTACCAGCGTCAGCGGGTGGACATCGACGCGCGCAGCCCCGCTGTCATGCGCGTCACACTACGCAAGCGCGTCGCGCCCGCCAAGGTTGTGGCCAAGCCGAGCAGCGTAGCCCCGGCGTCGAAGCCGAGTGCCAACCGCAAGACGCCGCAAAAAGCCAGCGAAGTCGTCGACCCCTGGGCCAACTGATCCGGGCGCGTTCTCAGAACTGCAGGTTGCCCGACTTCTTGCCTGCGCTCTCGCCCAAGCCTTCGACGACGCTTCCGCCCATGTCCTCGTACGTGTAGGCCTGCTTGAGCTTGAACGCATTTCCGTCGTCGGCGCGCACGGTGACGTCGACCACGCCCGCCTCGTGCTCCGGCGTTCTAACCACCAGGGCATCCGTGCCGCGAATCGTCACGGACGAGGCCTTCGCGTTGCCGAAGTACACCGAGTAGCCGATCTCGCTGCGGAAGTTCTTGCCCAAGATCTGAACATTTTGGTCACCGGCGATGTGACCCGCCTTGGGATCGATGCCCGTGACGGTCATCTGCCCGCCGTCCTCGCAGCCGGCGAGTGACAACAGGAGCAGCCACGGGGCGAGTCTCAGGGCGAAGCGGCTTTGCATGGATCCATCCTCCGAAATTCCGCTCACACCATAGACGACACGTGGGAGCGGGGTCAACGCTGGGGTGTCCGCGAAGCTTGACACTGCGGCAGTGGGGTTCGCACACTTCTCGTTAGTTCAAGGCGCCTCGTGGCGAAACGGAACCTACTGCTCGTCGATTCGGACCCACGCAGCTTGAGGGTCCTCGAAGTCAGCCTGCGTAAGGCAGGCTACAGCGTCACTACGTCCGGCGACGTGGATGGTGCGCTAGAGCTCGTGGAGCTGACCGAGCCCGACATGATCCTGTCGGACACGCGCCTACCAGGAAAAGATGGTTTCGAGCTCGTGGCGGCGCTGCGGCAGCGCAGGGAGTGGGCTGAAATACCACTCGTCTTTCTGTCGAGCGATCCGTCGGTCGAGAGCAAGGTGCGCGGTCTCGAGCTCGGCGTGGAGGACTACCTCACCAAGCCCGTCTACATCCGCGAGATCCTGACCCGCGTCAACCTCGTCATGCAGCGCAAGGAGCGCGAGGGGTTGAGCCGCACCTCGAAGACCCGCTTCGCAGGCGCGCTGTCCGACATGGGTCTCGTCGATCTGCTGCAAACGATCGATGTCAGCCGCAAGTCGGGAGCCCTGCAGCTTTCGTCTGGCGAGAAGCGCGGCCAGATCTACTTCCAGGAAGGACGCGTCATCGACGCCGAGCTCGGGCCGTTGCGCGGTGAAGCTGCGATCTATCGCTTTCTGGTCTGGTCGGAGGGAGAGTTCGAGCTCGATTTCCGCGACGTGCGGCGTGAAGACCGCATCGGTGTGTCGACCCAGGGCCTCTTGATGGAGGGCATGCGCCGGCTCGACGAGTGGGGGCGGCTGCAGGAGCAGCTTCCTTCGATGGGCACCGTGTTCGACGTCAGCCACGAGGAGCTGTCGCAGCGTTTGGCCGAGATCCCCGACGAGATCAACGACGTGCTCAGGCTGTTCGACGGGCGCCGCACGCTCAGCGCGGTGCTCGACGAGAGCTCGGGCGACGACCTCGCGACGCTCGGTGCGATCAGCAAGCTCTACTTCGAAGGCTTCATCATCGTGCGCGAGACGCCCGCCGCGGAGCCCGAGGAAGAGTATCCGGAAGACATGCAGATCGGCGCCACCGACGGCCCCTTCGAGCCTAGACCGGATGCGGGCGAGGATGGCTCGGAGTGGGTGCCGATTAGCTTGCCTGCGCCATCACGCGCCGAAGCACCACCGCCCGTTCCCGAAGTGGCCCTGACCAAACACGCGCAGCATCCCGCGCCACCTGCGCCTCCGTTGCCGGCAGCGCCGGTCGTCGCACCCGAGCCCCCTCCTGTCGCGCCCGAGGTGCACGAAGCTCCACTATTGGAGACGCCTGTCGTTTCCGCTTCTCCGTCCGCGTTTGCGCCTGAAAGCGTGATAAACGAAAAGCCTGACTCCGACGGACATGGGGTGCTCAGCGACGAGCACGCGGCTGAAGTCGAGGACGAGATGGGCAAGCGCGCCAAGAGGAAGTCGAAGCATCCCCCGCAACCCTCACGCGGAGGAGCGCCCCATCTGGACAACGTCATCACGCTGCCGGTGGTCTCGCGTGCCGACGCACGGCAGGCCCAATCCGCGGCCACGGCCCGCAAGGTCGAGCCCGCCGAGTCGGAGCACGCGCAGCAGAGCTCCACGGAGCGCGTCAGCGATGTGGCACCGCGTCCGGTCGCTCCCCATGCCACGGCGGCGACCGGTTCGACTGCGCCGACCGAGGCATCGGCGGACGACGACTTCGAGCGGCACGACGATCATCCCGAGGTGCAGCGCTTCTTCAGCTCGCCTCTCCCTCCAGCACCGACGCCCGACAACGATGCCTGGGATCACGACGCGGCGGCCGAGCACGATCCCGTTCATCACCACATGAGCCGTCGCGGGAAGCTGATGGCGGTGCTGGTCCTCGTGTTGGGCGTGGCGCTGATCGGCGGCTTTGTGCTCTACAACAAAGTGCTGATGCCGACGCCCGAGGCCCCGCTGACGGGTAGCGTTGCTCTGCCGACCCCCGCGATGCTGCAGGCCGCGCCGCAGATCGCGCCGGCGCCGACCGAGGCGCCCGAGGTGGAAGCTGCCGAGCCGCCACCCACTGCACAGCCCGTCACCGAAGCCGTCGCCGAGCCGAGCGGGGCCGAACCCGCTGCTGCGTTGCCGAGCCCCGCGAGCGAGGGCGAGCCCGCCGCGGCTCCGAGTCAGCCGAGCGCGACGCTCACGGACGATGACCGCGAGAGCTACGAGCAACTCATGGAGCAGGCCAGGAAGCGCGGCTTCAAGCGCACCGCCGAGCCCGCCTACTTGCAGGCGCTCGCGATACGGCCGAACGCCTCGGAGGCCCTGAGCGGGCTGAGCATGCTGTATCTCAATCTCGGCAAGAACACCCAGGCGCGCGACAGGGCCCGTGAGGCCGTGGCCGCCGACGCCAAGAACGCCGAGGGCTGGATCGTGCTCGGTGCGGTCGAGAGCACCCTTGGCAACTCGAGCGCAGCGCGCGAGGCCTACACGAAGTGCGCGGACACAGGCGACGCGAAGTACGCCACCGAGTGTCGCCGCATGCTGCGCTGAGATCTGCGGCGTTTGCCCTGCCCGATCGCGTCGAATCCGTGCTCTACGGGGCACTCGATGCGACACTCTCGTCCACCCGCTCGAGGGCGGTCGAGTAGTCTGGGAGAAGCAGGTATGTCGGAGGTTTTCGTCCACCCCACTTCCATCGTCGATGCGGGGGCAGAGCTCGGTGAGGGCGTGAAGGTGTGGCACTTCGTGCACGTCTCCGAGGGCGCTCGTGTCGGGCCGGGCACGAGCCTCGGCCAGAACGTCTTCGTCGGTCGCGGCGTCTCGATCGGGGCGCGCGTCAAGGTGCAAAACAACGTCTCGCTCTACGAGGGCGTGGAGGTTGGCGATGAGGTTTTTCTCGGCCCGAGCTGCGTGTTCACGAACGTCTTCAATCCGCGGGCCTTCGTCGAGCGCAAGCACGAGTACCGAACGACGCGTGTCGGTCGCGGTGCTTCGATCGGAGCGAACGCCACCGTGATCTGCGGCAACGACATCGGCGAGTATGCGTTCGTGGCGGCCAACGCCACTGTGACCAAGTCCGTGCCGGCCTACGCCTTGGTGATGGGCACGCCGGCCCGTCGTACGGGCTTCATGTGTCGCTGCGGGGACAAACTGCCCCACGGCGCGCAGGTGCGCTGCGACGGCTGCGGCAGCTCCTATCGAATTGCCGGAGAGGTGTGCATGAGAGAACAAGGCGAGGCCCAGTCGCAAGAGGTGCCCCTGCTCGATGTGTCGGCGCAGAACGCGCCCTTGATGCCCGCCTACCGCGCGGCGTTCGAGCGTGTGATGGCGAGCGGTCATTTCATCCTCGGTGACGAGGTCTCACGCTTCGAGCAGGCGTTGTGCGAGGTTTACGGCTTCAAGCACGCGATCGGTGTATCGAGCGGCACCGACGCGCTGCTCCTCGCCTTGATGGCCCTCGATGTGGGGGGCGGTGACGAAGTCATCACCACGGCGTTCTCGTTCTTCGCCACGGCGGGCTGTGTGGCGCGCGTGGGCGCAAAGCCTGTGTTCGCCGACATCGATCCGGTGACCTTCAACCTCGACCCGAGCCAGGTCGAGCGCCTGATCACGAAGCGCACCAAAGCGATCATGCCGGTGCATCTGTTTGGACAGGCGGCCGACATGGCAGAGCTCAGCCGCATTGCGACGAAGCACGGGCTTTCTCTGATCGAAGATGCCGCCCAGGCCTTGGGCTCGCGCTTCCGCGGCAACGCGGTCGGCACCCTGGGCGACTTCGGCTGCTTCTCGTTCTTCCCGTCCAAGAATCTCGGCGGCTTCGGCGATGCAGGTCTGCTCACGACCATGCGTGACGATCTGGCCGAACGCGCCAGGATGATGCGTGCACATGGTTCGAAGCCCAA
>CAYNOM010000498.1:0-5293 GCA_964398415.1 uncultured Polyangiales bacterium
CGCAGCCGAGCGCGTACAGATCGGCGCGCGCATCGACCGCGGCGCCGCGCACGAGCTCGGGTGCCAGATAGCCGGTGGTGCCCGACAGGGCGCAAGGCACCTCGAGCACCTCGCGTCCGAGCTCGGGTCGAAAGCGCGAAGCGAGGCCAAAGTCCATCAATACCGGCTCATGCCGCGGACCGCGCAGGAAGATGTTCTCGGGCTTCACGTCGCGGTGGACGATGCCCTCGCCGTGCAGAAACTCGAGTGCCTCGCACACGCCGTGGATCAGCGTCAAGACCTGCGGCAGGTGCTCTGTGCCCACAGGCGCCCTGGCTTGGATCAGCTCGCGCAAGGTGGTGCCTTCGAGCAGCTCCATCGCATACCAGGGCACGCCGTGGCTCACGCCCTCGTCGACGATGCGGATCACGTTCGGATGCCGCACGTGCGACAGTGCGTGGATCTCGCGGCGAATGCCCGAGCAGAGGGCCGCATCGCGCACCGTGACCGTCTTGATCGCGAACACCTCGCCCGTGTCGCGGTGCTCTGCGCGGTACACCGTGCCCATGCCCCCGACACCGACAGGCTCGTGCAGCAGATAGGGGCCGAGCCGGCTCTCGTCATCGCGCGGAGCCGGCGGTCTGAGCGAGCTGACTCGCCGCTCTACTTTGGTGTCAGAAAGCCGCATCCGCTGCTCAGCAGGCCATGAGGACAGACCCTACCACAGCGCGCTACTCGTCCGAGCCGCCGATGATGTGCTTGGGATGCCCGCAGATGGCGCGCGAGGCCTCCATGCCCGAGGCCACCGTCGCCTCGACGCAGCCGGCGTTCAAGACGCTGTTGTGCGTCCAGTCGCCGGCGAGCACCACGTTTTCAAAGCCTGATTGATCGACGCGCAGCCTGTGGCGGGTGCTGCCCTTCACGGACAGCGTGTAGCGCTCGGACGGATCGACGTTCACACGCCACCACTGCGACGCGTAGCGCGCCATGCCTGAAGCCCCCGTGGGGTCGACGAGCAGGGCCGGATCGAGGCCCTTGGGGTGCTCGGGGCTTGCGCCCTCGGGCCACAGCGTCGACAGGTTTTGCTCGAACCAGGCGAGACCTGCCTCTTGCGCCGCCGCCCGGGCTCTCACCGGATAGCCGTGATCGCTGAAGGGCGGGCGCTCCTTGGCATCCTCGAGCGGTCCGCAGAAGTAGGCCACGCTCTTCGGCGCGTCGTCTACGGGCCAGGCTTCTTCGGGCAAGAGGTGGCTCATGTCGGCCCAGGTGTCGAGGGGTTGCGCGTAGGCGCCGAGCAGCGCGTCGAGACCCATGCTCGGATCTTTGGCCCAGGGCGGGATCTTCCAGCCGAGCTCGCGCGTGGTGCGTGAGAGCCAGAGCTGAATGCCCTGGGTCTGCACGGTCTTGACCTCGCGCGTCATGGTGGCGAAACGCTCGTTCGCCGAAGAGAGCTCCGGCGCGATGAAGCGCAGCGCATCCACGGGGATGCCGAGCACGATCTGATCGAAGTCGACCCCGAGCTCGAGCGTGCGGGTGCCGACGCCCTTCCAGGCGCTGTAGTACGACTCGAGATCGTAAGGATGGCCGGGGTTGTAGGGGTCGTTCTGCAGCTCGCTCGCGTTCTCGATCTGCTCCCAGTTGGGCTGGTCGGGCCAGCAGTCGAGGTCGTTCACGCGCACGAGCGGCCAGTAGCCCTTTTCGCGTGCCTCCTTCGTCAGCTCCACCTGCCGGGTCATGTGCACCTTTTCGACCAGATTCTGGTCGGGCGACAGCTCCAGCGCATCGACCTTGTGAAACAGCTCGACTTTGACCCCGCGCGCGCGCAGCAGGCCGTACATGGGGGTGAAGATGGTGTCACCCATGCCCGCCATCATCTTGAACATGAACGCGCCCTTGTACGTAAAGAGCAGCCTCAGCACGCCGCGCAGCCACGTTCCCGCCGCGAAGTTGGGCGTGTCGGTGTCGCCACGCTCGAAGCCGAACACGAGATCGTAGATCACGTTCACCGGCGCGGAGGTCACGGTGACGTCCTTGGCTCCTTGGAGGCGCAGCCATTCTTGAATCTCGTGATCATCGGCGGCCTCGAAGCCACGCGCCAGAAGCTGCTCGCGCAGGATGCCGATCACCGCGCTGCCGCCGAGATCGGCGGCGATCCATGCCCGGCGCACCAGCGTGTCGTCGAGGTGGTCGTGCATGACGAGCCACAGGCCATCGAGAAACAACCGCAGCATGTCGGCGAGCAGGCTGTGCTGCGCTGGGCGCTTCTCACCATCGATGCTCTCGAGGTTTCGAGCGAGGCGCTCCACCTGGTGAAGCAGTGTCTCCTCGTTGTGCTCGGCGAGACGGCGCGAGGTGTCGAGGATCTCCCTGGCCCAGGGCGCGAGGGTCTTCAGGTGGGTTTGGGCCTGCGCGTGTAGAGGCGTCGCGTCGTGTTGGGTGTGCTGCGCGAAGAAGCTGTCGACGGCCTCTCGCATCCAGCCGATCAGGTCGACCACCATGTCCCAAGGATCGAGCACGCCGCCCGTGCCGGGAGTGTCCCCATTCATGGGGAAGAGCAGCGGCCACTGAATCCACTCCCCGTTCCAGTTTTCCTGGAGCGTCACCAGGCTTTGGGGGGTGAAGGCCTGCTCGACGCTGCCGAAGGTCGACACCGGCTTCGGATCGAGCTTCGCGAGCTGCTCGAAGGCGTCGCGCATGGTGCGAAAGCCATTTTCGTAGAAGCCGAACCAGATGTGCAGGCCGTGCTCCTCGATGCGTTTTCCGTAGCCGGGCGTCATGTTGCGCCCACTCGTGCCCTTGCCGCCCAGGCGAAAGCCGATCTGGTACAGCGTGATCTCGTACTGTTCCTGCCAGCCCTCGTGGTTCGTCAGCCAATAGGCTGCCGAGCACGCACCTAACCCTCCGCCGAGTATGGCGATCCGCCGCTTGTTCCCCATGCCGTGTTTCCCTCCCGATCTGAGGGTCTCACTGCATGGCGTTCTCGCAAAGTCAGTCGCGACGCGAGGGAGGCGGCACCGCTACTCGGCGGCGTGTGCGGGGCTCGGTCCGTCGCTCTGTTGCGTGGGCTCGTTCCACGGGCCGTAGAACTGCTTGGCCCACTTTCGGAACATGCCCACGGGGCCATCCCCGTCACACAACAGGGGGGGGTGCGGAAACGACTTGTTCTCCCAAATTGGGATATCGCGACGCACTTGCTGCTCTTCATCCTCGAGAATGCGCTTGAGGATGAGCTCGGTGACCTCTGGGCCACCCTTCTTCTTCATGCTGACGATGAAGCGTGCGTCGAGGTACTCCTCGTCGATGGGCGTGACCGTGGTGAGAAAGATGTACTTGATCGGGCCCACGTTGACGCGCGCCGCGGTCACGCCGAGCCCGTAGTACTCCATGTCGATGGTGCCCGGGATGACGCCGGCGCCGCCCATCATGTTGGCTTTCATGTCCACGTGCACGTTGAGCTGGGTTCCAAGCACCTCGGCGCTGGCCACGGGATCGATCACCTCGTGCACCACGTGCAGATGCGCGGTGTCGACGCCGTTCTCGGCCGTCTCCTGGATGTGGGTGCGCAGCTTCAGGCGAAAGTCGCGGAACTCGGTGTACTTCTCATCGTAATACTCGCCGATCTTCGGCACCTCGAAGCTTGGCGCCTCACCCTTGTGGTGGTGCCACATGAAGATCATGCCGCTGTGCTCGCGCACCTCATGGCAGCGCGTCTTGGCGCGCGGCGGCACCTTACTCGCGTAGGGGATGTGGGCCACGTCGCCCTTCGTATCGAGCTGCCACGCGTGAAACGGGCACTCGAGGCGCTCCCCCTTCACCACGCCGCCGTGCCCGAGGTGCGCACCGAGGTGCGGGCAGTAGGCATCGAGCAGCGCAGCTTCTCCACTCTCGGTGCGAAACAGAACCAGCTCCTGGCCCAGGATCGCGAGCGGCAGACTCTTGCCCGGCTCGAGCTCGTTCGAATAGGCCACCCGGAACCAGCCGTCCGGATAGGGCGTCATCGGATAGCGGCGCTTCGTCATGGAGCGAAATAGAACATGTTTCAGTTGTTGCGTCAATCGCGATGAACGTGTTCTAAACACGGGTCTATGGCCATGCCTCAGGGAATCGGGATCATCGATCTCATGGTCGCGCTGCCGGCTCCGGACGATGAAAAGAGCCAGTGGTACGAGTTCATCAAGCCGCTGTTGATGGACGACGAGAGCCGGCGTCAATTCACGATGCCCGCCCAGTACATGTTCAAGGACATCCCGTCCCATCCCACCAGCGCCGACTTCGAGCGCCTGTTGCTCGAGGAGATGGACCGTCACGGCATCGAGAAGGCCATGATCGGCGTCGACCCCGATCACCCCGCGCGCGCAAGGGCCTTGAAGAACCATCCCGACAGGCTCGTGGGCAGCTACGAGGTCAATCCGAACCGCGGCATGGATGAGGTGCGAAAGCTCGTGCGCTGTCGCGAGGAGCTCGGCATCGTCGCGGCGACTGCGTTCCCCTCCGGACTGTGTCCGCAGGTGCCGATCAACGACAAGAAGCTGTTCCCCATCTACGCGAAGTGCGTCGAGCTCGACATCCCGATCTGCGTCTGCGCTGGCGTGCCCGGCCCACGCTTGCCGATGGCGCCCCAACACGTCGAGCTGATCGACGAGGTGTGTTGGTACTTCCCCGAGCTCAAGTTCGTCACACGCCACGGCTGCGAGCCTTGGACGGACCTGATCGTGAAGCTGATGTTGAAGTGGCCGAACCTCTACTACTCGACGAGCGCCTTCGCCCCTCGCTACTACCCGAAGGAGGTCGTCGAGTTCGCCAATACGCGCGGCGCCGACAAGATCATGTTTGCGGGCTACTTCCCGATGGGGCTGTCCTACGAAAGGATCTTCAAGGAGCTACCCGAGGTGCCGTTCCGCGAACACGTGTGGCCTAAATTTTTGCGCGACAACGCCAAGCGCGTCTTCAAGCTGTAGGGGCGTCTCGACAGGCACGGGCTCGGCGACCGGTGGCAGAAACCAAGCCCCTCGTGCTCGTGCTCGTGCTCGTGCTCGTGCTCGAATGCTCGACTTCAGCGGCACAGGCGGGTCAGCATCTGCACGACTCGCACGACTTGTTGTTTTGCGTCGGACCCCTCGGGCAACTGCGCCTTGATCCGGCACAGGTCGATGAGCGCGGCACATTCGGTGGCCGAGCCCCTGGCGATTAACATGAAGCGCTCGCGGTCCTTGCCGTGCTGTCGGCCACACGCTTCCGCGATGTTGGCCGGGACACTGGCGGCCGCTCGCCGCAGCTGGTCGGCCAGCGGGCCGTAGCCCCTGGGGAGCTGGTC
>CAYNOM010000499.1:0-5292 GCA_964398415.1 uncultured Polyangiales bacterium
CGGCTCTCTGTGGACTTCGCTGTGGTTGGCAAAACAGGCATCTTACTACTCCTGACTGAGAACTCCGGCTTCCCCGCGTATGTGGGTCGAGGCGAGCTGGTGAGCGTAGATGTCTGGATGCCTCACAATCCATCACACAAATCGGCACGCGATGATCGCAATTGGCGGGGCCCGTCCCGCAGCTGGATCATGGTGGATCGCGCGCCTCGATCTCGACTGTCCCGGCGAGATCAAGGCTTACGATCGTCCAAATCTCGTTACCGTCAGATGCTCTCTGGTGCAGTCTGCTCTGACCTTCGGAGCGGAGGTGAGCTTGACGAGATGAGAAAGTAATGCTCGTCGACTTGGGGTCGAGCCACGCCGCGAGCTTCCGAGCCCACGCGGGCTGTGCCCATGTGTGCCCACGCGCGGCGCTCGAACATGCACGGTTCAGGGGCCCTGTGCCGCCTCCATCGGCTCACTCGATCCCCGCGGCGAACGCAGGCCTTTTCACCCTGAGGCCGCCACGTCCGCCACAGGCGACGCGCGAAATGTAGTGTCGTCGTTCACTTGTTGGCTTCACCCAACAGGGGCTCCGATTTTCTGAGACGGGCGCGCGGTCGGCGGAGTGTGGCCCAGGAAATTCCATCGCATTTCAGGATGGTGATCCTGGATCGGGGTTTGCTTTCGGAGGGGCATGCCTTCCCCAGGAGCCCGCCTCATCGGCCTGTCGCTCGCGTGCAGCTCGCTCATGGGCTGTACGGGCATCATCGAGGATTCAGCGCTTCACCAGGCGGAGGACAGAGCTTCAGTGGATGAAAACCCGTTCCGCGCGGAGGAGGACCCGGGTGCGGGGCTGGGCGTGGCAGCGCGGGGGGCGATCGACGGTCAGGGGAGCGGCGACGACAGCGCGAATGCGCTTGCGCCCTTTCGCTACGCCACCCTGGGTCAGCGTTGCACGGGCGGTGAGAGCGGCACCTGGCTCGTGCTCTCGCGCAGCGCGGCTTCGTGTTCCGAGCACGCGCAGGCGATCGACGCCGAGACGGCTGAGTCTACCTTACGCATCCGTCTGGGAGCCGAGGACGCCTCGTCGACGCGCGCGAGCCTGTGCGAGGCCAACGGCGCGTGTGAGCAGATCGGAGTCGACGTCTCGCTCGAGGGGCGTGCGGACGGCGACGCTGGCGAGCTCAGGCTGCGTCTCGGAGACGTCGCGCAGACGCATCCGTTCCGCCTCACGACCTGTGACTACGACGCGATCGTGCCTCCCGTGTTCGGTCAGACCCGAGCCCATGGTGTCGAGCTGCGTGAGGTGGCGCTCTACCAGGGGGTGAAGGTGCCGCTGTTTCAGGCGGGGAGCTTGGTGCAAAGCCGCAATGCGCCGGTGGTCGCAGGGCGGAGCGCGCTCGTGCGCGCGTTCGTGCAGCCCGCGGCCGACTTCGCAGCACGCGAGGTCGTCGCGCGCCTCACCCTCACCGACGCCGCGGGCTCGCGAGCGATCGACACCCGGGGCGTGCCCCTCCTCTCCACCGATGGCGACCTCGCGACGACGTTCAACTTCGACGTGCCAGGAGAGCTGATTCGAGAGGACACGAGCTTCAGCGTCGAGCTCTTCGAGATCGAGGCATGCGTACCGCGCGCCGAAAGTGTGCTCACATCGCGCGCGCCTGCCGAAGGACGCGCCACGCTGGCCGCGGCCGGTCTTGGCGACACCTTCCATCTCGTGGTGGTCCCCGTGCGCTTTCTGGGCGACGCGTCAGGGCGATTGCCGAACACCGGCGATGCGCGCATGCAGCAGCTTCGTGACTTTTTGTTCGCGCTCTATCCCGTGGCCGATCTCAGGGTCACGGTGCGCGCGCCGATGGATTTCAGCGGACTCATCGATGCGAGCGGCGGAGGTTGGTCAAAGCTCCTGAACGCCTGCCTCAGACAGCGCAGTGCCGACAACCCCGACCCGCGCACCTACTACTACTGCATGTTCGAGCCGGCGCTCGACTTCAGAAGCTACTGCGGTGCAGGCTGCGTGGTCGGGCTTGGGCCCGTGCCAGGTGTCGGGGACGTGTTCAATCGGGCCAGCATCGGCCTGGGTTTCAACGGCAATGCGCTCGACACGTGCGCGCACGAGGTTGGCCACTCGCTCGGGCGACCCCATGCGCCATGCGGCGGCGTCGACGGGGCCGAGCCAGACTTCCCTTACCGCGGAGGCGGCATCGGTGTCTGGGGCTACGACCTCGTGACGCGCACGCTGAAGAACCCAGCCGAGACGCGCGACATCATGGGTTACTGCGATCCGCAGTGGATCAGTGACCACAACTTCACGCGGCTGTTCGAACGCATGAGCTCGGTATTTTCACGCCCTGAGCTGCCACGCGTGCGCGAGCCGTTCCTTTCCGTGGTGGTCGAGCCCGATGGCTCCATGAGCAAGGAGTCCGTTTCCCAGATGGTCGCGCCTTCGGGCATCGACGCCACGTGTGTCGCGCGCGCGGCCGACGGCAGCGTCCTGGCCGAGACGCGCTGCGTGTTCGTGCCCGTCACGCACGTTGCGGGTGGCATCATCTACGTGCGCGAGCCGCCGCCCGCGAGCGTGTCGGTCGACATCGAGGGCTTCGGTCGGCTCACGCTGTGATGGCGTTTCGAGTCAGAGGCCGAAGTACGCAGGATGCTCGCGCATCCAAGCGATGTAGAAGTCTATGTCCTGATGGGAGTCGACCTCGCCGGCATCGCAGCGCCGCTCGAGCTCGGCACGCATGTCGCCGAGGCGCTTCGAGGGGGCTATGCCGAAGGCTTCGGTGATAGCCGTGCCGAGGCCCTTCGGGAGGGGCGGCACACGCTCGTCGAGCTTCTGCAGCTCCTTGATGCGACGACTGAGCTCGCTGATCTGCGAAAGGCCCCGCTTCTTCTTTTCCGGGCGCTTCGTCGTGATGTCCGCGCGGCTGAGATCGAGCAGGTCTTTGAGCCCGTCACCCATCTCGCGCGTGAAGCGCCGAACGGCGGAGTCGGTCCACGAGCCGTCGTACTGGCTCGCGCGCAGGTGGTTCAGGATCAGAAAGTGCACGCGCGTGTACAGCGGCCCCTCAAAGCCGAGGCGCTTTGCGAGCCGCTTCTTGAACATGGCGGCTCCCGCCTCGCTGTGTCCGAAGAAGTGGACCTCACCGTTCGGCCCGATGCTGCGCGTGCGCATCTTGCCAATGTCGTGGAGCAAGGCGCCCCAGCGCACTTCGAGTCGCGGCACCGACTGCCAAACCACCTGTTTGGTGTGCTTCCAGACATCCTTGTGGCGCCACTCGCCGTCGCCGAAGCCGACCATGGCGGCCACCTCGGGCAGCCAAGCCTCGAGAAAGCCGAGCTCGAGCAGCGCGTCGAGGCCGTCGTTCGGCCGCTTGCCGAGCAGCAGGCGGTCGAGCAGAGGTCGCACCTCCGTGGTGTCGAGAGACAGCCATTCCTCGGCGCTCGGAGCAGCGGGACGCTCCGTCGTCGCTACGTCTTGGGCCACCTCCGCAGCCCAAGACAAGGCGACGAAGGCTCGGGCCGGCGGCAGCGTTTCCGCAGTGCTCATGGACATCTAGGCCTCCGAAAAGGGCCGGAACGGTAGCAGGCGAAGGAGGCCGCGCAAAATCGACGCACGTGGAGCCTGCTCGGATGCGAGCGGTTGGTGAGCTAGTGTACCCTGCTGTGCATGGATGAGCCGCGGGGAAGGGTGCTGAACGAGCTACGCATCTGGCTCATTCCACTCGGCCTCCTGCTGGTCGGCGCGTTGATCGTGTTCACCTTGAGCGTGCTCGTCGATGCGGCGCACGCCACGTCACCGGCACACGTGCTCGAGCTGCTCCTCACGCCGAACCCGAGCTCGGCGCAGAACACGCTCAGCAGCGCAGGGGAGGTCGTCGCGGCGGTGCTCGCTATCGCGATCACGGTCGTCGCCATCATCGTCGAGCTCGCGTCGAACCGCTACACCCACCGCATCACGGAACTGTTCGTGCACGAGCCGATCAACTTCCTCGTGATGGGCTTCTTCGTGATCACGGCCCTGCAGGGCCTGTGGGTCAATTTGATCATCGACTACGAGCCGGGTGTCGGGGGCTTTGTGCCCTACGTGGCCATCGGCGTCTCGATGGCGATGCTCACGTTGTGCCTGCTCATCTTGTTGCCGTACTTCGCCTTCGTGTTCGAGTTCCTAAACCCGATCAGCATCGTCGATCGCATCCGCGGCAACACGCTGTCGAACATCGAGCGCAACGCTCAGCGTCGAGACGTGGGCAAGGCGCAACAGGAAGCGATGCGCGGCATCGAGCAGCTCGCCGACGTCTCGCTCAATGCCATGGAGCACAAAGACAAGGGTGTGTCCATGGCTGGAGTCGACGCCATGCGCTCGCTGTTGATCGACTACCAAACCTTGCGCACCAAGTTGCCCGAGGGCTGGTTCGCGATCGACGGCCGCCTGGCCCACAACCCCGACTTCGTCTCGATGGCGCAGGAGGTGCTCGACGACCTCAGCGCGAAGCGCACTTGGTTCGAGTGGAAGATTCTGCGCGCCTATCAGAGCCTCTACAACGAGGCGCTCAACCGCATGCGCGACATCAACTACTTGATCGCGATCAATTCACGGCTGATAGCGCGTGCGGCGTGGGACACGCACAACACGCAGCTCTTCGACATGGTGCTCAAGTTCTTCAACACCTACCTGCGCTCGGCCATCAACGCGCACGACATCCGCACCGCCTACAACGTGCTCAACCAGTATCGGCTCGTGGGTGAAGAAGCGGTGCGGCGCGACGGCTCGGGCGCGCGTGCGATCGAGATTGCACGGTACTTCAAGTACTACGGTCTTCTCTCGTTCAACGCGAAGCTGCCCTTCATCCTCGAGACCGTCGCCTACGACATGTGCGCGCTCACCCAGTACGCGTTCGATCAACAGAGCCCAGTCACGCCGCATCTCTTGCGCATCTTCCTCCAGGTCGACAAAGAGGGTGAGAACGAGACCCAGGAGACGAGCTTGCGCGGCGTGCGCAAGGCCCAGCTCAAGCTGGCGAGCTACTTCCTGCTCCAGGGCAACGAGGCCTTCGCGCGCGAGGTGTTTCACGACATGCGCGACGAGCGCCCGGAGCGTCTGGCCTCGATTCGCGATGAGTTGCTCAACGTCGAATCGCGCGAGTTCTGGGAGGTGTCGGACCGCGGCGTGAACTTCGACTACCTCGAGCCGCGCCAGAAGCGAGAGCTCATGCGCTTCTTCGATTGGTTCGGCGACCGACTTCCGAGCTCCCGACTTTCACTCGACATGGTGACGGGGCGCGTGCCGGTGCCCGCCGATGCGGGGGC
>CAYNOM010000500.1:0-5286 GCA_964398415.1 uncultured Polyangiales bacterium
GTTACGGCCCTTGGGACCGAGCGTGACCTTGACGGCATCCGCCAGGGCGTTGAGCCCGGCGAGGATGCGATCACGGGCGGAGGTATCGTAGAGAATTTCCTTGGCAGCCATGGTCGTTCTCCTTCACTTCTCGATGACGCAGAGGATGTCGTCCTCGCGCATGATGATGTGCTCTTCGCCGTCGATCTTGACCTCGGTGCCGCTGTACTTGCCGAAGAGGACGCGATCGCCCTTCTTGACGTCCAGGGCGCGGATCTTGCCATCTTCCAGCACGCGGCCGTTGCCCACGGCGATGACCTTGCCCTCCACGGGCTTTTCCTTGGCGGTGTCGGGGATGATGATGCCGCCCTTGGTCTTCTGTTCCTCTTCCACGCGCTTGATCACGACGCGGTCGTGCAGGGGTCGAATTGCCATGTGACTTCCTCCGGTTATCTCAGCTAGGGGGCGGACGACGTCCCACCCGTGCCACGGCTCACCGCCCATGCGGTAGTCGCGGTCGGGGGAATCTTGCCCCGTTGAAATCAGCGCCGACTTAGCACTCGGCTAGGTCGACTGCTAACAGCGCGCGCACCATAACGCCGCGATCCACCGAGTCAAGAGGGGGGCGGATGCGTGTTTGGGGCGCGGGGGAGAGCGCGCCTCGAAGCTTCAGCGGTTTGCGACGTCGAGGGCCTTCTGCTCCGCGATGTACTCGCGGACCAGCTCGCCCGGCTGACGGGAGAAACGAACCTTGCCGCCTGCGATTTCGCGCAAGGCGGTGACGGCCGCGCGGTTCTTGCTGTGGACCAGGCTGCTCGAGCCCTTCATCAGCTGACGCGTGCGGCGCGCAGCTAGTACGACCAGCGCGAAACGGTTTTCGTCACGTTCCAGGCAGTCTTCTACGGTAACGCGCGCCATGAGCAGTCTCCTCGAGAAGGGCCGCGGAGGGTAGCAGCAGCTTTGTGAGCCGGCAACCATCGTGGCCCCTTCGCCAGGTCGGGATCACGACTTCGCACATCCTTTGACGCAGACCTTTACTCAACGCCGTGAGGTCGTTAGCATCAGCCTCACGAGATCGCATGGGTGGGCGCATCACGGTCATCAGCCCCGAGGGCCAGAGGGATTGGGTCCTCGAGGGTCACAACAGTGTCGGGCGTCATCCGAGTAACACGATCCAGGTCTTAGACCGCATCGTGTCCAAGGAGCACTGCCACATCGACCTGGTCAATGGGCGCTTCATGCTCAAAGACCTCGGCTCGCTGAACGGCACCTACGTCAACGGTGAGCGCGCCCAGGAGCGCGTGCTGTTTCCCGGCGACGAGATCACGATGGGCTCGACGCGCATCCTCTTCTACGCCGACTACGGGCGCGACGAGGGGGCGAGCGCGCCCGCCGCCACGCCGATGGTCGACGCCAACACCGCCCGCAGCATCCGTCCTGGACCGGGCTTTCCGGGTGCGCCACCGCCGCCTCCGCGGCCACCTTCGAAGGAGCTGTCGAAGGTCACCATGGCGCCGGGCATGGTGGAGAGCCACATCCGCACGAAGCTGGCGCCGCTCGCAGAGCAGAGCTTTCTGCCCGAGTCGCTGCTTCACGATGTGTCTCAGTTGCGTCGCGATTACGAAAAGCTGCGCGTCAGCTACGACCTGTCGCGGGCCATCGGGGTCGAGCTCGACATCGACTCGCTCCTCGCCAAGATTCTCGACCGCGCGTTCGAGCTTTTGCCGGCCGATCGCGGTGTGGTGTTGCTCTACGACGACGCGGGCGAGCTTGCTCCGCGCTGCGTGCGCACCAAGCGCCAAAGCGCGGCCGATGAGACGGTGGTGCTCTCGACCACCATCATCAACGAGGTGCTGCGCGACAAGGCGGCCGTGTTGTCGAGCGATGCTTCGGTCGACTCTCGCTTCTCCGGCGCGCACTCGATCATCATGCAGGGCATCCGCTCCAGCATGGCCGTGCCGCTGCTTTACGCGAACGAGCTGTTCGGCATCATGGTGCTCGACTCCCAGATCGCCGCCAATGCGTTCCAGGAGAAGGACCTGCAGATGTTCCAGAACGTCGCCAATCAGGCGGCGGTGGCGATCCAGAACAGCCTGTACGCGAAGAAGCTCCAGCACGAGGCGCTCACGCGCGAGCGCTTTCAGCGCCTGCTCTCGCCTGCCATCGCCGAGCAGGTGATCAGCGGCAAGGTCGAGGTGAAGAAGGGCGGCGAGCTGCGCAACACGACGATGTTGTTCTCGGACATCCGTGGCTTCACGAGCATGAGCGAATCGCGCAGCCCGCAAGAGATCGTCGACATGCTCAACGAGTACTTCGAGCTGATGGTCGAGATCATCTTCGAGTACGAAGGCACCCTCGACAAGTTCGTCGGCGACGAGATCATGGCCCTGTACGGTTCGCCGGTGAAGCACCCGGACGACCCGATCCGCGCGGTGCGCTCGGCGCTCGAGATGCTCGACGTGCTCAACAAGTGGAACGAAGCGCGCATCGCGCGCGGCCAGGTTCCCGTGCACATCGGCATCGGCATCAACACCGGCGACGTCGTTGCGGGCTACCTCGGCTCGAGCAAAGCCCTTGAGTACACGGTCATCGGCGACGTCGTCAACACGGGCGCGCGTCTGTGCTCGGCCGCGCAGCCGGGGCAAATCCTGGTCAGCGAAGGCACGCTCAAGCGCCTCGACGGCCTGTTCGACGTGCAGGAGCAGCCCCCGATGCCGCTCAAGGGCAAGTCGGTGCCGATGCGCATCTACTCGGTCATCGGCGAAAAGGGCGGTCCGCGCCTCGGTAAGCCCTGAAGTCCGCGTGGACGACTGGCTTCTCGGGCGGTAGACCTGTCCGCCATGGCGCACCTGGACTTCGAACAGCCGCTCGTCGAGCTCGAGGCACGTCTCACCGAGCTCAAGGCTCTCTCAGACGGTGGCGGGCGCGTCGACCGCGAGCTCAAAAAGCTCGAAGAGCGCTCAGAGCGGCTCTCGCGTGAGATCTACGGCGACCTCTCGGTTTGGCAGCGGGTCCAGCTCAGTCGCCACCCGGACAGGCCCTACTTCCTCGACTACCTCGAGCGCTTGTTCGAAGACTTCGTCGAGCTGCACGGCGATCGCGCGTTTGCCGACGATCCGGCGGTGGTGACGGGGCTCGCGCGTTTCGAGGGGCGACCGGTGGTGGTGATAGGTCAGCAGAAGGGCCGCACCACGAAGCAGAAGGTGACGCGAAACTTCGGCATGGCCCACCCCGAGGGTTACCGCAAAGCCATCCGCATGATGGAGATGGCCGAGCGCTTCAATCGACCCGTCGTCACCTTCATCGACACTCCCGGGGCCTATCCGGGCATTGGTGCCGAGGAGCGTGGCCAGAGCGAGGCCATCGGCCATGCGTTGCTCGTCTTGTCGCAGCTGACGGTTCCCGTGCTGGCGACCGTCATCGGCGAGGGCGGCTCGGGGGGCGCGCTCGGTCTCGGTGTCGCGAACCGCGTGTACATGCTCGAGAACGCCACCTACAGCGTGATCACGCCCGAGGGCTGCGCATCCATCTTGTGGCGCGATGGCGCGCGGGCGCCCGATGCGGCGCAGCAGCTCAAGCTGCTCGCGCGTGATGTGCAGCGCTTGGGAGTGGTCGACGAGGTCTTGGAGGAGCCGCTCGGCGGCGCCCACCGCGACTACGACGTCACCGCGGAAACCGTGCGCGGCGCGCTCGTGCGCGGCTTTTCCGAGCTCTCGGGGCTGTCACGGACGGCGCTGCGTGAGCAGCGTTATCAGAAGTTTCGCGCGCTCGGGCAGTTCATCGAGTAGTCGCTCGCTGTGCTCAGCCTTCGTGAGCCAGCACGAGCAGCCCCTCGGTCTCGAGGTCTGCGATGAAGCGGTCGAGCGCCTCGACCATGCTCACAGGGCACAGCAGGCTGATGTGCTGCGTTCCGTCGCCGTGCATCATGCCGAGGCCGTCTTCGGCTTCGAGCAGAAAGCGCACGAGCGCCACCTTGTCGGTGGCCACCTGAACCCGGCGCACGACGAGACCGGGCCCGATGGGGCGGGGAGCGACCATGGTGCTCGAGCGTAGTCGCATCGCCCGCGCAGCCCACCGTTTTTTGACGCAAGGGCCGCGGCGTTCCTACGATGTCTTGCAGCATGGGGTGCGTGCGCACGCGTCTTCAGAGCGGGGGCAGGGTGTCGTCAGCCACTTTCGAGCATCGGGGGACACGGAAGGCCAGGGCGTGGCGGGCCCAGCGAGCGCTCGTGTGCGGAGCCCTGCTCATGGGCTGTGCAAGCGGCCGCGCCAGGTCGGCCGAGAGCGCGGTCCAAGTGGCGGCCCAAGCGGATGAGCTGAGTGAGCTTCGGACAGCGCTCGCCGCGCGAGAGAAGCAGCTGCACCAGCTCGAAAACCGCCTCGCATTGCTCGAAGCCGAGCAACGGCAGCTGCGTTACGCCGTCGCCGAGCGCGAGCCTGTCCAGGGCGTGCGTGAAACGGTGCGCATCGGCGCTTCTCGGCGCTCGCAAGACCTTGGATCGGAGCGTGACGCAGGCGCTGAGGAGCCGCGTCCGGTGCTGCGGCTGATGGGCGAGAGGCGCAGGGAGCGCGAGCCCGCGCCGCTGATGCCGATCCCGATCGTGTCGGAGAAGCTTCCCATCGCCCCCTTGCCGGAGAACGTGGAGGTACCGCCGGGCGAGGTGTCCGATCCCGCGGAGCACTATCGACGCGCCATCGACATGGTGAGCCGACGTGAGCTCGATCTCGCCCTGACGAGCCTGACCGACTTCTTGGTGCGCCATCCGAGCCACACGCTCAGCCCCAAGGTGATGTTCTGGCGGGGTGAGGTGCTCTTCGCCAAGCGCGACTACGGTCGTGCGCTCGACGCCTTCGAGAGCGCGGTGGCACGCGAGCCGCGTGGAGACAAAGCGGCGGACTCGCTCCTCAAGATCAGCATGTGCCACGAACGATTGGGCGCGAAGGATCGCGCGCGGGCGACCCTCGAGCGCCTCAAGGCTCAATTCCCGGAAAGCGACGCGGCGCGGCTGGCCGCGCAGGAGGACGCGTGATGAATCGGAAGAGTGGTGTGGGGCGCGTGGTGCAGGGCCCCTTCGGCGTTCTCAGCGGTCGAACCGCCGTGCTGGGGGCGTTCACCCTCTTGACGGGGTCCCTGGCGGTGGCCCAGGAAAAACCCACAGAGCCTCGCACGCAGGCCGAGGTGCCCGGGGAGGGCTCCTACGTCGTCAGCCAAGGCGACACGCTGTGGGATCTGTCCGGACGCCACTTCAGGTCGTCCTACGAATGGCCGCGCCTCTGGTCGTACAACCCCGAGATCACAAACCCCCA
>CAYNOM010000501.1:0-5285 GCA_964398415.1 uncultured Polyangiales bacterium
CGAGGGGAGCTGCTCGGCGCCGCTCTCGGCCGCTTCTACCGCTGCGAGCGCTGCGCGGCCCTGTATCTCGAGCACGTGGAGCGCGTCGTCGAGCGCACCAACAGCGTCACCGGCGTTCCGTACCGCGACGATCCCACGATCTTCTCCTGGGAGCTCATCAACGAGGTCTCCGCCATCACCGCCGACGCCGAGGACGCGCTCGTCACCTGGGTGAGCGACAGCGCCCGTTTCATCCGAGCACGCGATCCCAACCACCTCATCGCTGCCGGCCACATCGGCTACGCCACCCAGCACGAGCGCCGGGTGTGGCGACGCGTCCAGGCGCTGCCCGCGATCGGATACGCCGATGCCCACGCCTACCCCACGACCGACCCCAGGGTCTCTTCGCTCGCAAGACTGAGGCGCTGGATCGACGACCGCGTGACCCTCGGGCACAGCCTAGACAAGCCCTTCGTCTTTGGTGAGTTCGGTTTCGAAGGCGGACGCGGCCGGGCACGCCTGCGCTCGCGCTTCACCCGGGCCTTCCTCGAGGAGTCCTTCGCGGCGGGCGCGAGCGGAGCGTTGATCTGGCAATACGAGCCCGCCAGCAATCCAGCGCGCGCCCACACCATCCTCGCCGGGCCCGAAGACGCCGCGTCGCTGCGGGTGCGCAGTCTGCTGTCGACGGTCGCAGCCTCCCTACCCCACACCGCCCCCCCTTCACACAAATCCTCGCAAAAACCCCGCTTCACTTTCGCCACCACCCTGACTGGAGCGCGTTTCGCCCACCGCGGCTTTCGCACCGAGGGCAGCCGCCACGTGCTCGAGATCGACCCCCTAGCGTTCGCGCGCGCCAGCTTCGAACGCGCCGGCACCTACGAGCGAGGTCCCTTCGAGCTCGTGTACGGCGCCGGCTCGGGCGAGGTGCAGTACCGCTTCGTCAGCCCTGCCATGAAGCCCCAGCGTCTGCAGATCGCCGCCCGCATCTCCTCTGAGCTCCCGGGCCACGGCGTCGACACCGACGCGCGCGACGGCAGCGACGTGCAGGTGCTCCTCGACGACATCCCCCTCGGAGTGTGGCGCGCGCCACCCGACGACGGCCTAGGTGAAGTGCTGAGCCTAGACGTCACCGATCCCGCACTCCTCGTCCGCATCTTTCGACGCCGACACCACCGCCTCACCCTGCGCGCCCTGCCCTCCCAGCACGCGGGCGGCCTCTGCGTCTACGGGCGCCCCAGTGGTCACTTCGCCATCCCGCCGGCCCTGCGCCGCGAGGTCGACTCCGTTCGCATCACGCTATCCGAGGCGGCACCATCAGCCAAACAGCGCTAGCTGGCGCGTGGGGCGCCGAAAGCTCGATCCCTGAGGTGGCCTGGCATCCTCGTGCGCGTTGAGGCCGAGCCGCGCGCACTGCTTCTCGAACACCTGTTGGACGATGGCCCAGCGCCGCCCCACGCCGGCCATGCGATCGCCGAAGCGCGCTTCGTTCAGCCTGCCGCCGCGCATGTCCTCGAGAGCATGCCTCACACGCTCGACCCGCCCTGGATAGAGCTGCGCCAGCCTGCCGAAGAACACCTGCTCGACCTCGAGAGACAACCGCAAGAGCGTCATGAACGCCGAGCTCGCGCCCGCGTCCCGGGCCTGTTCGAGCACGCCCATCACATCGCTCTCGTTCAACCCCGGAATCAATGGCGACACCGATACGCCCGTGGGCACGCCCGCGTCGCGCAGGGCACGCAGCACGTCGTAGCGCTGGGCCAGCGGCGCCGCGAAAGGCTCGATGGCCTTGCGAAGCGACTCATCGAGGAACGGGATCGTGACGTACACCCGCGCACCGGCCCGTTGGGCCAGCTTCCCCAGTAGCTCCACGTCGCGGCGGATCACGCCACCCTTGGTGATCACGCTAACCGGATTGCAGAACTCCGAGCACACCTCGAGGCAACGCCGCGTGAGCTCGTACTGGGCTTCGAGCGGCTGGTAGCAGTCGGTGTTGCCTGAGAACACGATCGCCTCGCCGCGCCAGCCCGCGCGCTCGAACGCGCGCCGCAGCAACTCGGGCGCGTTGACCTTGACCTGCAGCTTGCGCTCGAAGTCGGTGCCCGCACCAAGCCCGAGATACTGATGCGTGGGTCGCGCGTAGCAGTACGCACACCCGTGAAAGCAACCCTGGTACGGATTGAGGCTGTAAGAGAACCCCAGGTCCGGGCTTTCGTTCTTGCTGAGAATCGACCGAGCCTCCACCTCAGTGACCTCAAGCTCCACCTCCGGCGGCGGCTCGAGCAGCTCGAGGTGCTGCGCATGAAAGCGGTTCTTCGGGTTGTCGACGGGGCGGCGCATGGCTCCCATCCTGCCACACTACTGATTGCATGTACAGCATGCCCCTTAGATCGACTCGCGACAGGCCCGGCCCGTTGCCAGCTCCGATCTGGCCTGAGCCCCAGTCCCCGCAAACTTCTCGCCCGGACGACTGCAAGCGCCCCCACCCAACCCCAGCTGCGGGTCCAGTTGCATCGGCACAGCCGGCCGCAATGGGGTAGAAACTCCCATGCTCGCCCGTCTGCTATGTGCCCTGCCGCCCTTGCTTGGTCTGTCGTCCTGCGCGATCGACTGGTCCGAGCGCGAACCCGGGGGGTCCGGCCCGCAGGACGAGAACGCCCCCAGCGCAGCAGGGACAGGTGTCGACGGCGGCATGGGCGGGCGTGTCGACGGCGGCATGGGCGCCGGTGACGGATGCCGCACGGGCTTCACGCGTACGGGGGCTCGCTGCGTCGACGTGGATGAGTGCGCCGCAGACAATGGCGGGTGCGCCCACCAGTGCAACAACGAGGATGGCAGCTACTCGTGCCAATGCGACGCGGGCCACACGCTCGCCACGGACGGGCGCGGCTGCGTCCCGTTCAGCTGGAGCGCGCCCACGCTGCTCGAAGTGCGCGACGACGCGGAAGCGCAGGATCCACGGCTGGTGGTCGACAGGTGGGGCCACGCCACCGTCGTGTGGCGCATGGGCAGTTGGGGAACCATTTGGGCGAACCGCTACTTGCCCGGCAAGGGCTGGACGGGGGCCGTGCGCATCGAGTCCGGCACCGGCAACGCCCTAAATCCCCAGGCAGCGGTGGACGCGCAGGGTAACGTGTTCGTGGTTTGGTATTCGCAGCTGTCGGGCGCTCAGACTGTTTGGGCCAATCGATTCAGCCCCGACACGGGTTGGGCGTCCCCGGTTCAGCTCGACCAAGAGGGCAAAGCCCACGCGTACCAGCAGCGAGTCGCGGTCGATGCGCAAGGCAACGCGACTGCAGTCTGGATCCAAGGCGGAGAGCCCAGGAGTCACGTCGCCTTTGCGCGCTATGTCCCAGGCGCAGGCTGGGGAAGCCCCGCACTCGCGGAAGACGACGCCGACACCTCGAGCCTCCGCCACGTGGCTTTGGCCGTCGGGCCCGGGGATCAGGCCTTCGCCGTGTGGAACCGCCTCACGACGCCACGCTCCATCTGGGCAAGTCGGTTCGTACCAGGCCCGGGGTGGGAGAAGGCGGGTCCCATCAACATCAGCGACGAGGCCGTGTCTGAGGAACCGCAAGTCGCAGCGAGCGCAAACGGACCCGTCATCGCCGCATGGACCCAAGTGCACCGCGAGAAGTTCAGCGTATGGGTGCGCCGCCACAGCGAGGCAGGCTGGGAGACGCCGCTCTTGCTGGAGAGTGATGACCTCAGGGACATGAGTACCCCCGTTGTGGTTTCCTCCGACAGTGGCAGCGCGTTCGTGTTCTTTAGCCCCTATCAGTCTCCGCGTGATCAGCAAGACCGTGTGCCAGCCCTGTGGGCCGCACGGCTCGCCGACGGCCGCTGGGAGCCCGCGCTCCCCATCGCACCCGAGTCCACGACCTCAGCGGACCGTGTCGCTGCCGCCATGGATAGCTCGGGCCACGCCGTCGTCGCTTGGTCCGGTAGCAGCGATGGCACTGGCCGCGATCTCTATGTCGCGCACTACAGCGAGCGCTCAGGGTTTGGTGCCGCAACGCTAGTCGAGCACGACAACTTCTCCGACGTCGACGGACCGCAAGTCGCCATGGACGCATCGGGCCACGCCTTCGTGGTGTGGCTGCAGTCAGACAAAGGGCGCTCCAGCGTTTGGGCCGCGCGCCTCGAGCCGTGCGCGGAGCCCGATGGTGACTGCAGCCGACCCGAGCCCTGCACGGCCTCGGACGCCGGTGTCGCTTGTTCGTGCCCGAAGGGCTTTCGTGCGGCCGACGATGCCTCTGCCATGTGCGTCGACATTGACGAATGCGCCGAGGGGCTAGACAACTGCGACACCGACCCCAAGGCCTGCAGGAACCGCGAGGGGGGGTTCGTGTGCCGCTGCCCGACCAACTACGCGGGCACGGGCGTGGGTCCGGAGGGATGCAAGTCCGACGTCCTCGACCCGTGGTCGTAGCGCGTCACTGCGCGCAGAACGCAGCGCACTTCGACGTGGCCTTGTCGCAGAAACCTCGACACTGAAATTCGAAGGCGGGCGTTTCCGGGTCGCACGGCTCCCCGGCTTCCGCGAGCCCGCTCGTGGTGGGAGGTGCACACCAGGGTTCCTCTTGCTGACCATCCAGAACCGGGTCGCACCATAGGCCCTCCACGCACTCGCTCGAGCTCGAGCACTTTGCTTGATTGAGGCCCAGATCGTCGATCGCGACGCACGTGCCGGCGCCCCGGGCCCCCTTGCAAGTGAAGCCGGGGGCGCACTCGCTGTCTGCGCTGCAATTGCCCGCGGTAAAGGCTTGCTGGCATGTCTTGATCGCGCCGGGCGCATCACGGCACACGAGCCCATCAGCGCACTGCAGCGCGTGCGTGCATGGCGCATCGCGCGCAAGCGTACCCGCGAAGGCCGCGCGACAGGCTGGGATCTGCGACACGATCTGCACTCCGTGGCCATAGGTGGCTTCGATCTCCGGAAGAAAGAAGCCATCCGCCGGGCACTCTGAAGATGGCGGCGGCGCGTAGCTTGCGGCGAGTGCCCTCGCACAAGAGGCCGCGTAGGAAGGTTCGTACTTCACCTTGCCGTCCTTCAGCAGATCGGCGAGACGCGCTTCGCAATCGCCCACGCCTCCCGGGTAACCTACGACCGCGAGCAACCGTGCCATTTCCCTAGAACCCTGCGCCGCGCTGTTGCAGCACGTATTGGTCAGATCCGCCCAGGCTTGACCCGGCGCCAGTTGCGCTTCGCAGAACTCGGTCAGCGTGAGTGGCTCATCGCCGAAGCCTCCATCGGCACCTGCGTCAAATTCTCCCCCGTCCATGCCGTCAGGGCCCGCGTCCCCGTC
>CAYNOM010000502.1:0-5283 GCA_964398415.1 uncultured Polyangiales bacterium
GGTCAGGACGGATGAAGAACTCGAGCTCCCCCGCTGCGCTCTCGTCCGCTGCCACCATCGCGCGCACCTTGCTGACAGCCGTGAGCCACGGGGCATCATCGCCTCGCAGGATCTGGCGCACCCACAGGCAGTACAGCGCACAGCACTGCTGCGAGCGCTCGTGTCCGTGCGTCACGAGCGAGGACAGGCGCGCGTCCCGCACGAGGTCCTCGTCCGATCCCGTGTGCCACAAGGCGAGCGGCAACACACGCATGAGCGCACCGTTGCCGTTGGCGTGCACGTCTCGTCGCGCGGCCTCGAGCACAGGGACGCCCTCGCGGATCGCCTGCAGCGCGCTGGCCGTGGTGCCGCCTACGTCGAACACATACCCGCCTACCGCTAGGTGGCCCCACTCGTACCAGTTCACGAGTCGCCGGCCGAAGTCGTCCGGATCGAGTCCGCCACAGTGAAGAAGCGACTCGAGCAGGCACAACGCCTGGGCACCGTCATCGGACCACGTCCCCGGATGCACCGTCGCGTGAGAGCGAGGGAACCAGTCGGGTGGCTCGAACTCGAGGTCCTTTGCGAGCGGGAGCTCGTCTGGTTCCTTGAACTCGTAGGGCACGCCCAGGGCGTCCCCCACCAAGAGGCCGACGAGGCCGCCTTCGATGCGCTCCGATAATGTCGGCGTCGCGGTCGCTCCCTCGCTATCGCGGACGATCACGTGGCCTCCGTAAAGCTACGGACGACCTCGATGAGGCCGACGATTGCGTCGTTGAAGGCGTCGAGGTCCTCGGCTGGGATCCAGTACTCCTCGTGCTGACGTGCCCCCGCGATCTGCCTGTCGTACGCCGACAGGAAATCCGTACGCACGAAGAAGCGCGTCACGTACCCGGCGCCGCTCGCCTTGACGTTCCAATCCCGCGCAATCTCCACCGCGTACGCCTCATTGCACACGGGGTAGAAGATGGGCTGCTCCGGCAGGCGCGGGGGGAAGCGCCGGAAGCCCGACTCCGCAATGAGCGCGAGCTCGATGGGGCCGACGGGTCGAAAAAGCTCGGTGACTTGGGGTGACATCTTAACGACTCCCTTGCATCTAAGCATAGATGCGTGTCACATCTAAGGCAACGAGGAATTGTTGTGAATCGTGACAGTCGTGCCCGACAGGGCCAAGAAACCGTAACTATTATCGAAAGTGGCGGGTACACGTCCCGCTCCGGCCGACGCGTGGACTTGAGGGCGGCCCTCACCAGCTCAGTCGAGGCCTCGCGTCTCTACTTGCCGCAGGACTCTTTGCCGGAGCCCAGCGCCGGGCTCGTGGCAACCGAGTTCACCGTGGCCAACGAGACGACGCTTCGGGGGGCGAGCGAGTTCGTCGCCCGGGGACACCGCGTGCTCGCGCTGAACTTCGCATCAGCAAAGAACCCAGGCGGAGGCTTTCTTTCAGGGGCGCAGGCGCAGGAGGAGAGCATTGCTCGTGCCTCCGGGCTCTACGCGTGCCTCGTCGGCTCTCCGTATTACGCGCACCACCGTGCCGAGGCAGACGCGTTCTACTCGCATCGCGCCATCTACTCGCCTGACGTGCCCGTCTTCCGTGGCGAAGATGGCGCATTGCTAGACGAGCCATGGCTCTGCTCGTTCATCACGTGTCCAGCCGTGAATCGTGGCGCGCTGGTTCAGCATCGCTCGACGCGCCTGGACGAGATCCGGGAAGTCATGTGCCAGCGGATCGAGCGCATCCTGCTGATTGCCGCCGCCCACGGACACGACGCCCTCGTGCTTGGTGCCTTCGGTTGCGGTGTCTTTCGCAACGATCCTGTCGAGGTCGCCGAGCTGTTCCAGCATGCGCTTACGGGTCGATTTCGCGGGGTGTATCAGCGCGTCCATTTTGCAGTGCTCGACCGCGACGAGGGGGCGTGCATCAACGCCTTCCATGCAGCCTTCGGGGGCTCCAGCGTTGCCGCGTCGCGCGCTTGAACGGCGGACGCCCAAACGGTTTGCAACTATCAGAGCGAGCATCTCGCATCTGCGGAGAAAACGATGGAAGTGGAGGATCTCAAGAGGCGTGTTAGGCGGGGTGAAAGCCTGGAGTACCTGCTTTTCTGGGGTCACAAGAGTGCGCCCGATGCGCCGCCGTCGGCTAGCTGCTTGAGCCAGTGGCACCCGTCGCCGTTCGTCGTGGACGCGGTGCGCTACCCGACCGCAGAGCATTGGATGATGGCGGAGAAGGCTCGGCTGTTCCGTGACGCCGAGATGCTCGCACGAATTCTCCAGGCCGATTCACCTGGCGCCGCCAAGAAGCTCGGAGGGATGGTCAGAGGGTTTGACGAACGTCTCTGGCGCGCGCGGCGCTTCGAAGTCGTCGTTGCGGGGAACGTGCACAAGTTCGGCCAGAACCCGCACCTGAGGGCGTTCCTGCACTCGACGGGGTCGAAGGTTCTGGTCGAGGCGAGTCCAGTCGATCGCATCTGGGGCATCGGTCTCGCGAAGGACGCCACCGAGGCCGAGGACCCGCTGCGCTGGCGAGGTCTCAACCTGCTCGGCTTCGCGCTGATGGAAGTGAGGGAAAGGCTGTGCAAATGATCTCGCCGCTGCTCACCGACCTATACCAACTCACGATGGCGAACGGCTACTTCCGCGCCGGGCGCACACGAGATCAGGCGGTCTTCCATCTGTTCTTCCGCAAGCTCCCGTTCGCGGGCGGCTACGCGATCGCGGCGGGGCTCGAGCCCGTGCTCGACTTCATCGAGGGCTTTCGCTTCGAACCCGAAGACGTCGCCTATCTTCGCTCGCTCACGGGTGAGGACGGCCAAGCCCTGTTCGGGGCCGACTTCCTCGACTACTTGCGTGCGCTTCGCCTGCGCGTGGACATCGACGCGATGCCCGAGGGCACGCTCGTGTTCGCGAACGAGCCCATCCTGCGTGTGCGCGGGAGCTTGATCGAGGCGCAGCTACTCGAGACCACGCTGCTCAATCTGATCAACTTCCAGACGCTCGTTGCCACCAAGGCAGCTCGCGTATGCCAGGCAGCCAAAGAACAGCCTGTGCTCGAGTTTGGCCTGCGTCGCGCGCAGGGCATCGATGGTGCGCTTGCTGCGAGCCGTGCGGCGTTCATCGGCGGGTGCGCGGCCACCAGCAACGTGCTCGCTGGCAAGCGCTACGGCATTCCTGTTCGCGGCACGCATGCCCACAGCTGGGTGATGTCGTTCGACGACGAGCGCGAAGCGTTCGAGGCCTACGCGGACGCGATGCCGAACAACTGCGTGTTCCTCGTCGACACCTACGATCGAGGGCGTCCGCAACGCCATTTCCGTCGGGGAGCGACTTCGAGAGCGTGGTCAGCGTCTGCTCGGCATTCGACTCGATTCCGGCGACCTCGCTTGGCTTTCCGCCGAAGCTCGCAAGCTGCTCGATGCAGCAGGATTTTCCGATGCGGCGATCGTCGCCTCGAACGACCTCGACGAGCATCTGATCGAGTCGCTCAAGCATCAAGGCGCCGCAATCTCGGTGTGGGGAGTGGGAACCAAGCTCGTGACGGCCTACGACCAGCCTGCACTTGGAGGCGTCTACAAGCTCTCCATGATCGCTCGTGAGGGTCGTGCACTCGAGCCGCGGATCAAGGTCAGCGAGCAGGCCGCCAAGACTTCGAATCCCGGCATTCAACAGGTGCGTCGCTTTTCCCGCGACGGAAGGCTCGTGGCAGATGCCATCTACGATGAAGCGCAAGGCTGCAGCACCCCTACCACAGTCGTGGACGCACTCGATCCGACGCGTCGGCGCGTGCTTGGCCCGCATCTGACCTACGAAGACATCTTGGTGCCCGTGGTGCAGAAGGGGGAGCTCGTCGCCGCACGTGGCACCCTTGAGGCCGCTCGGGCTCGAGCTAGAAGTCAGCTCGCCGCGATCGACCCAACCGTGCGCCGACTCGTTCACCCGCACGAGTATCCAGTCGGACTCACCCAAGAGTTGTACGAGCAGCGGGTACGGCTGATCGAGCGGGCTCGCGTCGTGCGGGAGGAGGCTGCAGAATGAGGTGCATTCGCCTAGGAGCCGGTGTTCTCAATCAGACCCCTCTCGATTGGGAGGGGAACCTTGCTCGCATTCTGTCGGCACTTCGAGAGGCGCGCGAAAAGGGCGTGGATGTGTTGTGCCTGCCTGAGCTGTGCATCACCGGGTACGGCTGCGAGGACTTATTCCATGCCGGGTTTGTGGCGACCACTGCGCTCGAAGTCCTCTCCGAGATCGAGGCGGCCGCGCGCGGCATGGTGCTCAGCGTCGGCCTTCCTCTCACGTACCACCACGGCTTGTTCAATGTCGCCGCGCTGATTGCGGACGGTAAGGTCGACGGGCTGGTCGCGAAGCAGAATCTGGCCGGTGACGGAATTCACTCTGAGCCGCGCTGGTTCAAGCCTTGGTCACGAGGTGTGCACGTGCAGATCCCGCTGCTCGGGCGCATGGTGCCATTCGGGGATCTCGTGTTTGACGTGGGCGGCGTGCGGGTCGGCTTTGAGATCTGTGAAGATGCGTGGGTCGCGACTCGTCCCGGCGCGCGTCTCGCTCGGATGGGGGTCGACATCATCCTGAATCCATCCGCGAGTCACTTTGCCTTTGGCAAGGCCGCGGTGCGGGAGTCCTTCGTCGTCGAAGGATCGAGGGCCTTTGGCGTGAGCTATGTGTATGCGAACTTGCTCGGCAACGAGGCAGGGCGCGTCATCTACGACGGTGGTGCGACGATCGCGTCGAGTGGCGCCCTGATAGCACGAGGCTCGCGACTGTCGTTCGCGCAGCACGAGTTGACCCACGCCGTGGTCGACCTCGACCTGACAAGGACCGCGCAGGCGCGGATCGGCAGCTTTCGTCCCGAGCTTACCGAACCCACCGGTTTGGTGAGGGTCGAGCACGACTGGCCGGTGCGCACACTCGAACCTCGACCAGTGGCCGTAGCCGACTGGGAGCGAGGCGGTCACCTGAAGGAAGAGGAGCTGTCGCGCGCCTTGTCCTTAGGGCTGTTCGACTACCTGCGCAAGAGCCGCGCCCGAGGGTTCGTGGTAAGCGCGAGCGGCGGAGCGGATTCGTCGGCTGTGGCCTGCTTGGTGCACCTTATGGGGGCGTTTGCGTTGCGGGAGCTTGGGCCCGAGGTGCTCGCCGAACGGCTGTCGCACGTACCCCATGTGGCGACCTCGCTCGCTTCGCCTCGCGCATTGACAGGCCGCCTGCTCACCACGCTGTACCAAGCCACCTCGACTTCCAGCCACACGACGCGCAGCGCCGCTCGGGTGCTGGCAGACACGATCGGAGCTAGAC
>CAYNOM010000503.1:0-5275 GCA_964398415.1 uncultured Polyangiales bacterium
TGCGCAACCGCGACTCGATCGACAGTGATGCCTACGCTGAGATGAAGGAGTAGCCGCCGTGGCCCCCGCATCCCCCGCATCCCTGCTCTGGTTGATTCCCGCCCTGCCGTTGCTCGGCGCCATGCTCATCGCGGCCATCGTCATCGCGCTACCGAACCTCAACGAGGCCATCCGCGGCCTGCACGGCCGCCTTTTGCCGTTCGGCCTGCCCAAGCTGATCTGGCGCTTGAAGGTGCAGCGCCCCAAGAGCGCCCGGCTCGTGTTGCTCGGCATCAAGAAGGCCTACCGCAACAAGAAACGCTACGGAGGGCTGTCGGCCGCGCTCTACGTCGAGCTCGCGCAGCGCGGGTCGCAGGTCGGCTACGAGTGGGGTGAGCTCGGCTGGACCCTCGAGGACAACCGTCCGGTCAACCTGGGCATCAAGATGATGGGTGGCGAGGTCTACAAGCGCTATCGCATCTACGAAAAATCTCTGGCCTGAGAGGCGGTGGCTTCGTGCTGATTGCTCGCATTCTTCACATCGTAGGCAACATCCTTTGGCTGGGTGGCGGCGCAGCCTGCGCCCTCGCTGCCGTCATGCTCGCAAGCGAGTCGAAGCAGACCCGCGCGGCGGCGGCCAAGGCGCTGCGCACCATCGTGTTGTACCTCGTCACGCCGGGCATGCTGCTCGGTTGGGCGGGCGGCCTGCACATGCTCCTCACCCATTGGAGCGACCTGTATTCGAAGGCCCCGTGGATGCACACGAAGCTCACGATAGGCCTGGTCGCCGCGGCCTTCTCCGGCGTGCTCAGCGGCGGCCTGAGGCGGGCGGCGAGCTCGGGCGACGAGCTGTCCCCGGGACGCCTGCGCCTCGCGGGCATCGTCTTGCTCTTGAGCGCGGTGGCGGGCGCGTCGCTCGCGTTCTTGCGTCCGGGCGGCTGAGGCCTTGCGGGGCCCGTGCTTGCTCAGCGCGTGAGCGCGACGTCGCCGTCGAAGGCATCCACACGCAAGCGTTCACCATCGCTGAGCACGCGCACGCCACCCACCCGGTCGACGCGCAGCACGTGCGTGGAGTGAGCAGACAGGCGCTCGATCACGTCGGCGTGCGGATGGCCGAAGCGATTGCCGCGCCCCGCGCTCACCACCGAAAGCCAGGGCCTCACCGCTCGGAGAAAGCCCTCGGTGCTCGAGGTGCGAGAGCCGTGGTGGGCCACCTTGAGCACGTCCGCGCGCAGCCCTTCGCCACGTTGCTGCACGAGCGCCGCTTCGGCCGATCGCTCGACGTCTCCCGTGAATAGAAAACGGCGCGCACCGTGGCTGAGGCGCACCACGAGTGAGTTGTCGTTCTCGCCGTGGCCCTCGTCGAACGCGGGGCAGGGCGCGAGCACCTCGAGCGCGGCGCCGTGAAAGCCGCGTGCCGCACCGCAGAGCTCCGTGGGGCCGAGCACGCGAGTGCCCCGCCCGCGCGCCTCGTCGAGCAGCTGGCACACAACCCCGTCAGGATGCTCTGCGCAGGCCTGTCCCGTGTCCCATATCTCGCGCACCGGCACTTCGTCGAACACCGCGCGCAAGCCTCCGTAGTGGTCTGGGTGAGGGTGGCTCAGAACCACGAGATCGAGCCACTCGATGCGCAGCGCACGCAGCTGGGGCAGCACCGAACGCTGCCCAGGATCGGGACCCGCAGGCACCGCCCCGCCCGCGTCGATCAATGCATGGTGGCGATCGCCCGTCTCGATCAGCACCGCGTCGCCCTGACCCACGTCGAGGTAGGTGGCGCGCAGCTCATGCGGCGCGAGCGGGTGCCTCAGCCACAGCTCGACCGCCGCGTAGACGCACAGCGAAGCCGCGCTGAGCCACAGCCGGCGAGCCGTCGTCGCACGGCACAGCCAGATTGCGCCAAGGCCCGCGAAACACAGCGCTTGAAGGGAGGTCGCGGGGGGCACGCGCAGCGTGGGCAGCAGATCGTTCGCCATGGCTGCCACCACCACGAACGCACCGCTCAGGGCTTCGAACGCATCCGCGGTGAGGGGCGAAAGCACCGGCAGCGCGAGCGCGCAGAGGGCGTGCACCACCACCATCGGGATCAGGGCGGCGCCCACGGGCGCGAGCACCACGTTGGCGACGATGCCTGCGAGCTGCAGGTTGCCGAAGGTCACCGCCAGAAACGGTGCGGTGGCGACCCAGGCACGCGTGCTCTCGCGCAGCGTTTTCTTCACACCGCCTTCCGCGTTCAGCAGCGTGAGCAGCGCGAACGTGGCGAGCACCGACAGCACGAAGCCGGGATGCAACGCATCCTGCGGCGCGTGCAGCGCGCCGATCAGCACCGACGCAGCGCACACACAGAGCCCGGAGGGCCTTCTGCCCAAGGCCACGAGCAGAAACGTGACGGCGCTCATGAACGCTGCCCGATAGGCGCTCGGTGCACCGCCCGCGAAGGCTGCGACGAGCGGGGCCAGCGGAACGCCGATCGCTGCCGCGGCGCGCCGCGCTTCGATGTGCAACCCGAGGGGCGTGCTCAGCCAGAGCATGCGTAAGAGCCACACGAGCGCGCCCGCGAGCACGGTGACGTGCATGCCGGACACGGCGAGGATGTGCGACACGCCCGAGTTGCGGATGGCCTCCTGCAGCTGGCCGTCGACAGCGTTGCCCTCGCCGAGCAGAAGTGCGCGCGCGATCCCGGCGTGTACGCCTGCGAGCGTGTCGTCGAACGCTCGGCGCACGACGGCACGTGCGTCGCGCAGGGCGGGCCCTAGCACCGCCCCAGGGGCCGGCTCGGCGGCGACACCGTCGGGCACGCTCGCGAGGGCCACGGCGCCCACGTGCGGAAAGCGAAAGTCGGGCGCCGGATTGCGAAAATCGTGCAGCGGATTGAGACGCGCGAGCAGGGCGCTCTCGGCACCGCTCGCAAGCTCCTCGCGACTGCGCACGGCGAGGCGTGAGCCGAGGGGGATGCACGCGTCCGGGTCCACGCCGTCACAGGCCACGAGCGACGCATCGGCCCAACACCCAGCCACCCCGCACGCCGTTCGATGCGTATGAACTGTGATTCTCGCCGTTCCGCCACGGTTCACAGGTGATTCGGGCAGCGCCAGCCCTCCCATCCCCAGCAGCAGCGCTGACGGAGCACAGATGACGGGCAGAAGCCACGCGGGTCGCCGCACGCGCAAGAGGGCTGCCCCCCCCAGGATCGCGGCGAGCAGCGGCACGAAGCGCGGCAGCGGCGCGTGCGTGCCGAGCGACAGACCGCAAATCCAACCCACCGCAGTGGCCCAAAGCGTCAGCATGGGCGACCCGAGAGCAATCGCCGTTCCAGCACGTCAGTGTGTAATTTCAGAGAGTTGCGCCCACGAAGTGGCGAGTCTGGCGGACGGCCGCCGCCAGCCGCCATTTGACACTTGGCGAAGCCGCCCTATAAGTCGGGAGATGCATAACCCGTACGCATGCGTTAGGGTTAGGGTCAGGGTTCCAAAGCAATGACGACGCATCTTCCGCTGAACAGGCAGTTTCACCCCGAGGCGAGCGAAGCCGACCGCGCGCCCAAGGGGCCGACGCTCGCGCCGATGCGCGTGGGCGACCTGGCCAAGCGGACGGGCAAGACGGTGCGCGCGCTGCACCTGTACGAGGAGCACGGGCTGCTCGCGCCAGCGGAGCGCAGCAACGGCGGCTATCGGCTGTACAACCGCGAGTCCGAGCTCAGGGTGCGTTGGATCGACAAGCTCCAGCAGATGGGCTTTTCGCTGTCCGACATCAAGCGCATCGTGCACGACGTCGAGCAGAGTCGCTCTGCTCCCGATGCCATGACGGGCGTGAAGACGCTGTTTCGCGACAAGCTCGAGGAGACGCGCGAGCAGCTGCGCAGGTTGACGGCGCTCGAGGCCGAGCTCGACGCGAGCCTCAACTACCTCGAGACCTGCAACACCTGCGACACCGAAGAGCTCCTGAGTGCGTGCGCGGCCTGCGCGCGCCACGACTGCGACAGCAAGGCGCCCGACCTCGTGGCGGGCTTCCGTGTGCACTGACGAAAGAGGCGTTTCGATGGCGGTAAAGCTCCCGATTTACATGGACAACCACGCGACGACTCGGGTCGACCCACGCGTCGTGGACGCCATGCTCCCGTACTTCACCGAAGACTTCGGCAATGCCGCGAGTCGCAACCACCCCTTCGGTTGGAAGGCCGAGGAGGCGGTCGAATATGCGCGCGAGCAGGTGGCCACGCTGATCGGTGCAAAGAGCGACAAGGAAGTCGTCTTCACGTCCGGTGCGACCGAGAGCGACAATCTCGCGATCAAGGGCGTGGCCCACTTCTACAAGGACAAGGGCAACCACATCATCACGTCGCGCACCGAGCACAAGGCGGTGCTCGACACCTGCAAGAAGCTAGAGCGTGAGGGCTTTGTCGTCACCTACCTCGACGTGGGCGTGGACGGGCTGATCAAGCCCGAACAGGTGGCCGCGGCGCTCACCGACAAGACCATCCTCGTGTCGTTGATGTTGGCCAACAATGAGGTGGGCACGATCCAGCCCATCGCCGAGATCGGAAAGCTGACGCGCGACAAGGGCGTCTTGCTCCACTGCGACGCAGTGCAGGGCGTCGGCAAGATCGAGTTCGACGTCGAAAAGATGAACGTCGACCTCGCGAGCCTGTCGGCCCACAAGATGTACGGCCCCAAGGGCGTCGGTGCGCTCTACGTGCGGCGCCAAAAGCCCCGCGTGCGCATCGTGGCCGAGATGGACGGCGGCGGTCACGAGCGCGGCATGCGTTCGGGCACGCTCAACGTCCCAGGCATCGTCGGTTTCGGCAAGGCCGCTGAGCTTGCCACCCGCGAGTGGCGCGACGACGCGGCGCAGATCTTCGAGATGCGTCAACGCCTGCGCAGGAAGCTGTTCGACGCCCTCGACGAGATCCACCTCAACGGCGCCGATGATCCGCTGCGCGTGCCCGGCAACCTCAACGTGTCGTTCTCCTTCGTGGAGGGCGAGGCGATGATGATGGCCATCCGCGACGTGGCCGTGTCGTCGGGCAGTGCCTGCACCAGCGCGAGCCTCGAGCCGAGCTACGTGCTGCGCGCCATGGGCGTCGAGGAAGAGCTGGCGCACTCGTCGATCCGCTTCGGCATCGGCAAGTTCAACACCGACGAAGAGATCGACTACGTGGCCGACCTCGTGATCGGCTCCGTGCACCGTTTGCGGGAGATGTCGCCCTTGTACGAAATGCACAAGGAAGGCATCGACCTGAAATCCATCCACTGGCAAGCCCACTGAGGCTGAGCGAGGACACCATGGCGTACTCAGACAA
>CAYNOM010000504.1:0-1031 GCA_964398415.1 uncultured Polyangiales bacterium
CGTGGCGGTCGGCCATGCGCTGAGCCTGGTAGTGCACGTCGTCGATCTGGATCTGGAGGTTGAAGAGCTGCTGGGTGACCGCCTCGTACTCGGCGATGTGGTTCTCCACATCGGTGACCATGTTGTCGAGGGTCATACGCATCCCGCGTAGCTCGCGATCTTGGCCATCCTCGGTCAAGCGGATCTCCTTCACCGCCAGCAGCGAGCTTCGAGCGATCTGGACGGCGCCCTTGACCGCAGACAGAGCGGTGGCTGCTGCGGAAACCACCGCCGCCTTGACGATCTTACCGGGGCAATCCGTGCCTGTCGCGAACCCGACGATGATCAGACAATCCATGCTGCCGGCCGTGGCGTGTGTGACCTCATACGCGAGATCTGCGGCGATGACGCTACCTTCCATCACGCCGAGAGCAGCGGATGTCCTCCGCATGTACTGGACGAGATCCTCGTTGCTCGACTCAGTCTCCTGAATGTACTGCTGTTGCCGGGCAATCTGACGGACCAGGGCCTGCACGCGCTTGACCACCTGCCCGCGTTGCAGCTCGAGCGACACCTTCTCCTGGAGGAGCGCACCCAGGCGCCCGCGCGCACAGGGCCGCTCCTTGCCGAGCACCTGAATGGGGTAGGTTCGCGTGTCCGCGCGGCACGCCACCTCGGCGGCTTTCGAGCCCTGTTCGAACGCCCGAATCACGTCGCTGCACTCGGGCCCGTCGCACTTGAACTCGAAGGGACAGTTGCGCCCCTTGCACTCGACCTCGAGCTTCTTCTCCGCCAAGGAGACGTTGCATTGCTTGGGCAGGGGCGCATCCTCGCCACACAGCTCGTCGAGGCTACCCTCGATGTCCCGCTGATCGAGCAGAAGGCTACGTTGGAAGTTGTCCTGGTCGGACAGAGCTCCTTTCATCTCCTGGATCGCGGCCTGGACGTCCTGCTCCATGAGCGGCATCTCAGCGCGCAGGCGCTCGCGGAAGTTTTGCCAGTTGGTGCGGGTGAGGTCGGAGTTC
This sequence comes from uncultured Polyangiales bacterium, assembly GCA_964398415.1. Taxonomy (GTDB): domain Bacteria; phylum Myxococcota_A; class Polyangia; order Polyangiales; family DASUME01; genus DASUME01. The sequence goes on from CAYNOM010000504.1 coordinate 1,005, forward strand.
TCGAAGTAGATGCGGTTGGGGTGTAGG
>CAYNOM010000504.1:1041-5262 GCA_964398415.1 uncultured Polyangiales bacterium
GGGTTGCGGGTGTCGCTGGCCCATGCGAGGAGCTTGTCGCCCTCCAGCATGAGCTCCTGCGCTTGGCCAGCGTACTTGAAGCTCTCCCCCTGCCACTGGCGCTGAAGGGCCATCAAGTACACCTGCTGCAGGTACTCCTGGTGCATGACGTGGTGGGCGAGGAGCAGGTCCCCCTGTCCTGCACTCTTGAGCACGCGGCGACGATGGTCGACGAGCTCGAGCATGGTCGCCATGCGGTCGTTGATGGTGGTGTGCACCTGCTTCAGCCACACGTCGCCACGCGTGGCGAAGTAGTCCATGGGCCAGGCGAAGAGCAGCGCCGTCGAGGCTGGCGAGAACACAGCGTTTCGAATGGCGTCGTAGTGGCCGAGCGCCTTCTGCAGATTCAGCCCCTTGTGCGCGTAGGCGCTGCTCTCTGCGATGGGCTCGCCATTCGAGGCGTGAAACAGGGTCATGAAGGCCTGGCTCACGGCGTCGCCGGCCCGGTAGGCGTGGGTCTGCACGAGCTCCTTGAAGAAGCGATTGTGCTCCTGTAGCGCCCAGAGCATGGGCTCCTCGCCGGGGCCGAAGGGGCAGTCGTCGCTGGTACCAGGGAGCTGAGAGCAGAACAGGGTCACGTCGCGACGTCGCACGGTGGTGGGGTCGAGCCAGCTACGCCGGACGCCGGGCCTCAGGTCCGTCGCGGCCAGGAGCGCCTTGCGATACAGGCTCACCCCACACGTGACCTTACTGCGGTCGACGCAGTTGGCGGTGGGCTTTGCGTCGTCACAGAAGCCGATCTGACCACGCAAGAAGTCGCGGATCGTCAGGCTAGCTCCGGCGTTGCCCCTGAGTGTGGAGAGTGCCCCGCCCACGAGCTGCTCGAACTGCACGAGCTCACTCAGCACCGGGGCGGCCCCTCGGCAAGCGGAGCGCCCCGGCTCGCTGCCCACGCCTTGGAAGTAGGCGCAGCTCGTGCCCTCGGGGCACCACGCCGACGGCCCAACGTCACCGGCGCAGGCGTGGCGGCACTGCCCTGCGGCGCAGATCTCGCCTTGGCCGCACGCGCTGTCCTCGTTGCAGTACTGGACCACGTCGAGGCCGGCCAGGTAGCGCTTGAAGACCGCCTCGCTCGCCACGATGGTGCGCTCGTCTGCGCCGCATGCGCTGCGAATCTCAGCCTCGATGGCGCCCATCACCGTGCTGTGACTCGGAAAGCCCAGGGCGCCCGGCCTCGCCAGCAGTGGCCCGAGCATGACGGGCGTCTCGTCCTGCTTCACCTGATTGAGGATGAAGCCGCCGTCGAGGGTGAAGTCGGACGGGGTGAGGCCGGCGTGGGTCTCACGGTACACCCCTTCGTAGCGAAACGTCTGGGGGTTGAAGGGGCCGACAAACTCCATGAAGCGCCGCAAGGGGCGGCCGAAGTTGTTCGTGACCTGCAGCTCATCGGTGCCCACGCCGCAGCGCCCATTCTCACTGCGACAGAGGCCCGTGGGATAGTCGATCACCGCGATCAGGCGCATGCGCCCGAGCTCCTCCGAGTAGAGGCCCTTGACGGGGATCTCGTTCTCTCGCTGCGTCGTGGCGCCCGGCCAGTTGAAGATGGCGCTCTCGCTGCCGTGGATGGTGCCGGTGATGGGATGTCCACGCGTGACGTCCTGCCACTCGCGATCCTCGCCGAGGTTGTTCGCCTCGAGGAGTTGGTCCCAGGTGACGGTCTGCTTGCGATCGATGTAGATGCGCGCGCTGATGTTGCTGCTCGCCAAGAGGTTTTCGGGGCCATCCGAGTAGACGCTCACGCGACCCAAGTACTCGCCGCTGGGGGCAGGCTTGCGAAAGCGCACGGTCACGGAGGTGCGGCCGCCATTGTTGAAGATGGCCGACACCGTCGCCTGGTAGAGGCCGGTCGAGAGCTTCTTGACGGCGGCCGCGTTGAGCGAGATGCCCACAGTCGGGTCGCCGCTGCCGTAGATGGTACCGAAGGGGCTCGCCAGCGTGATGAAGGCCTCGCCATCCTCGGGCGACACGAGACAATCCTTGGCGTCGGCCACGGAAAGCGTCGTCAGGTCGGTGCGACACTTGTCGTCCTGCTTGACGGCGTACTCGACCTCGAGCCGGTAGCCGAACATCACGTTGGGGTTGTCGAACACCTGCTTCTTGCTGATCAAGTCCATGATCAGGAGCGGAAGGTCGTAGGCACTGTTGAGCGGATCGAGGGTCACCTCGGTCGTGGCAAACTGAACCGAAGATTTGGTGGGGTCGAAGGCCTTGATGTCGCCGCCACCCGTCTTGGGTCGTGGCAGGCAGGAGTTGGTCGGCCCGCAGAACCAGTCGCTGCCGGGGCAGTCGAGGCTGCGGTAGCACTTGGGCGCGCACTGCCCGAGGAAACAGTAAGCTCCGTTGGGGCAGTCTTGATTGACCTGACACGTGTACCCCTCGAGGCTCGAGGCGACACAGCGGCCGGTGTCATAGTCACAGGTCTTCATGCGACCCGAGCACTCGCGATCGAGCGCCTGGCTGAAGGTGCCACCGCCTCGATTGACGATGTAGCCGCACTCGCGCGTGCACTTGCGGAGCCCGGTGTCGCAGTGGAGGCCCCGCCCACAGTCGGAGTCTGCGTCGCAGTACACCTGACCGTCGTCGCAGGTCTGGGTTAGCCTGTCGCAGGGTGGCTCGTTGAGAAACGCGCGCACGCACAGGTCGACGTCGAAGATGTTGAAGCTGCCGCTCGCGTCCTGATCGAGCATGCGCGACAGGTTCTGCACCAGCGAGCATTGATCACGCCCGCTCAGATCGGGCGCGAGCCCCTCGAGGAAGTGGTAGATGCAGGAGTCGAGCAGGTTCAAGTCCATGGAGAACTTGGAGGCCTGACAAAAGTAGGTGTCTCCCCCGCCGAGACCGGGCACGGTGCCTGGAACGCAGGTCTCGCCCATGGAGCACTGCGATGGGCCCGCGCTCCCCACGCTAGCACAGGGGATCTGGCAGGTGCCGCCCCCCGACCCGTTGATGCACACCTTCGCAGCGCTGTTGCCCGCGCAATCGGCCGAGCTGCGGCACGGCGCGCCCTGACCGAACGAGCACTGGGCCTGCTGGGCCTCGACGCCCTGGGCGAAGCCCACGAACGCGACACACAACAGCGCCGCGAGAAGCCAAGCGTGGCTGCGCGAATGGGTCTTGGGGGGGAGGTGGCGGGTCATGGCTCAGCTCGCGATCGGACGTAGAACAAGAGTTAGAGAGTGATGGGGTCGCCGACGATGAGCCCCTCGGCAGCCTCCGCGGGCGCCATGATGGGCTCGTCGGTGAGGATCTCGAGGGTCACGGGGCCGTCGCCCGTGGGCTCGAACACGGCCTCGAAGAGCTCGCCCGAACCGATGGTGTTGACGTTGGCGGACGAGAAGATGATGAAGCGCGCGCCGTAATCGGTCGGCTGTGCGACGAGCTGCTTGTCGGCTGCCGTGACAGCTTCCGAAGACACCGCCGATACGAAGCGCGCGTGCTGTGCTTTGAGGCGAATCTCCGCGATACGCGGCGCTGTCGTTCCAGCCGCGAACGCGACGCGAACGCCGTTGCGGGACGTCTTGGTCAGCCGAAGGAAGGGGCCCTCTGCTTCGTCGACCGATGTCTCTGCAGTATGAAGGTCCAACGGATCTGGTGACGAAAAGCAGGCAGCGGCCCAAATAAGAGCGAACAGCAGCACGCCAAGTCGAAGGTTCAATCGCATATCTGCCTCTGCGAATCACTAGTCATGTATGAAAGCACGGTGTACGTCACGGCATCATAGGGTGCTATTCGTATAAGTAAGGCGACACCCATAGAAGTATCCGCTGCCCTTGAGCGTGACGGTCAAGTTGACCTGCGATCCGTCGAAAACGGAACCGGAACCGCTCGCGACTGAAGCATTCACGCTCACGGGAGTCATGGGCATATAGGCGCCACAGGAAGTCGGCGTGACGGCGGTCTCGGGGATCGATACGCCAAGGCCATAGGGGCTAAAATTCCACGGAAAGTAGAACGCGTTGGCGGCGAGCGTGAGCGAGGAGCAGGTGCTTGCGCTGCAGGTAATGCTCCCAATCTGGCTGTTGCGAGGCAGGTCGACCGACGCATGGAGAGTCGCGGTCGCTGCCGTTATATTGATTTCACCGTTGCTGTGCGCCCACCCCGAGCCGCCAGCGAACCTTGTCGGCCCAATAGTGCGTCCAGCGAAGGCTGGCGCGTTCAGCGGGGATCAATCCCGCCAGGGCA
>CAYNOM010000505.1:0-5256 GCA_964398415.1 uncultured Polyangiales bacterium
AGGATGCCCTTGTCGCCGTCGATGAACGTGATCGCGCTCTGCGTCGATGCCGTATTCACGAAAGCGGGGTCGAGCGTCACGAGCCCGGTCTGACCGCGCAGCTTGCTGATATCGATGCCGCGCTCGCCCTCGCTACCGACTACCACGTCGGCGGAGAAATTGACGTCTCCTACCTTGATCTCCGCTTTCATGTCTCCGGACCTCCCTCGTGCGGCGCTGGCTGCCGCCGTGACTTCCTATTGTGCACGTGTCCGTCCACGCGCGCGCGTCCAAGCTACGAACCAAGCGGCGTGGGGTGTTCGTGCAGTGCGATCCGCGACACGCGCTCGCAGCCCGAACTTGGGACTACAGAACACTTACACCACATGCCCGGCGGTAGCCAGAGGTCAACCCGCGAAAAGCAGGGCAAGAATCGCTTGCCTACACGTCCGATGTTCAGGCCCTTGTTTGCGTGACGGGCTTTCGGCGCCTCAGACGCAGGGAGGTGATCTCGGAGGGCACGCCCGTGCGCATCGGTGGACCCCAGTAGCACGTACCGCGGTTGACGTAGACCCACATGCCCTCGACTTTCTCGAGGCCCGCGACGACGGGCTGGACGAGCCCCACCACCAGGTTCCAAGGAAAGAACTGACCGCCGTGGGTGTGGCCCGAGAGCTGCAGCGCGTAGCCGTGTTTGCTCGCCTCGAAGGCGCTGCGAGGCTGGTGGGCGAGCAGGATGCGCGTGTCGTGTGCGGGCGCGCCGGCGAGTGCGAGCGCGGGGTCGGACGCGTGTCCTGGGTGGCGCTTGCCCTCGAGCAGATCGGTGACGCCCGCGATCAAGAGGCGCTTTCCCTCTCGCTCGATCGTGATGTGGCGATTGTTGAGCACCTGCATGCCGAGCTCTTCGAAGTGGGCACACCACTCGTCCGCGCCCGAGTAGTACTCGTGGTTGCCCGTGACACAGAGCACGCCGTCCTTGGCGCGCAGATAGGCGAGGGGGGAGATGTCGTCGCGTAGCTGAACGACGCTGCCGTCGACGATGTCTCCGGTGACCGCGACCAGGTCTGGCCTGAGGTCCGTGACCTTCTCGACCACCGGCAGGATAAAGTCCTTGTCGATCGTGTCGCCCACGTGGATGTCGGAGATCTGCACGATGTGGTAGCCGTCGAAGGCCTCGGGCAGTCCGTCGATCGGCACCTCGACCTCGACCACCTCGGGGGCGCTGCGCGCCGTTCGAATGCCCACGCCCGACAGGACGCCCGTCGAACCGACGGCCACCGAACCCGTGGCCGTGAGCATGAAGCGTCGCCGCTCCACGGAGGTGGGCAGCACCCCATGGCCGGTATGCTTGCGCATCGGAACGTCGACGAGCTTGAGCACGAGCGAAACGACGTCGCGCGCGGCGATCAACGCGAACAGCACGGAGAACGCGCCCATGTACGTCCAGGCGATCCAGCCGTAGATGACGTTCCAGGGAGAGGCCAAGAGCTCGTCGGTGAAGAACACCGCGGGGCTCAGGGGGAACAGGAGCACGAACAGGCCGTACAGCGAAAGCCTCAGCCGCCCGTTCGTCTCGAGGGGCCCGATGAGCCTGCGTGCGACGTACAGATGGAGCAGGGCCCAGAGGCTTGTGACGATGGCGACGAACGTGAGCATGCGTTGTGGGGGCTCAGGATAGCGCTACCCTTCTCGCCACGCTCAACCCGAGGAGCTGTCTTTGGCGGATTTTCCCGATCAACTCGAGGTCGCGATCGAGGTACCACGCGGTGGCTTCATCAAGCGGCGTGAAGATGGTGAGGTCGACTTCGTGTCGCCCGTACCCTGTCCGTTCAACTACGGCAGCGTCCCAAACACGCTCTCGGGCGATGGCGATAGGCTCGATGCCGTGGTGCTCGGCCCGCGCCTCGCCCGCGGTGCACACGTGACGGTACGCGTGGTGGCGCGCGTGCTTTTTGTCGACGCGGGGCAGGACGATCCCAAGCTCATCTGCTCACACGTCCCCCTCACGCAGCGCGACAGGCTGCTCGTGAGCGGCTTCTTCCGTTTCTATGCGCACGCCAAGACCTTGCTCAACACGGCGCGCGGCAAGCGCGGAGGCACGCGTTTCGAGGGCCTCGAAGAGCTTTGAGCTGCTACCTTTCCGACGTGAAATCAGCAGCAATTTCATTGGTTCTGTTCTTTTCTGTCGTGGCCGCGGCTTGCGCTTCGGCGGTGCGTCCGGATGGCGGTAAGGGCCTGCTTCCGGTGGGAGCCCACGTGCCCGCGCTCTTGTCCACCGATCAGCGCGGGGCGGAGGTGAGGCTGCGCGGGGAGGGGCAGCCGATGCTCGTGTACTTCTATCCACGCGACGGGACGCCGGGCTGTACGCGTGAGGCCTGTGCGTTTCGCGATAGTTGGGACCGCTACGAAAAGGCGGGGCTACGTGTGGTGGGCGTGTCGACCGACAGCGTGGAGCGCCACCGCGCCTTCGCGGCCGAGCACGGGCTTCAGTTTTCGCTGGTCTCCGACCCCGATCACGCCTGGTCGCGCGCCTTTGGTGTCGGCACGTTCGCAGGGCTCGCCGCGCGGGTGAGCTTTCTGATCTCGCGCGAGGGCAAGGTGATCAAGGTCTACCGCGACGTCGATCCTGGCGTGCACGCCGACGAGGTGCTGAAGGATGCCGAGGCGCTGGCCGTCATCGCCCCCGCGTCCGCGCCCTGAGGGCTCAAGAGCTGACGCGAAATCGGACCGAGCGGCGCTGGGCCGCGCTGCGACGGGAGATTTTGCGTCGGCTCTTCAGATCACCTCGAAGTTGTCGCAGGCCAGGGCGAAGGTGCTCAGCGCATCCTCGAGAGCCTTACTCAAATCGCCTTCGCAGATCGAGCTGAACACCGCGTTTTCGCCGGTTTGCTGTACGAACTCGAGCAGACGCGCGGCATAGGCTGCGTCGCCGAACTGGGAGCTGCAGCTCGGGGCTTCGGAGCCGGCGATCACCGCGGTGGCCCAGCGCGCGCGGCCGCCCTTGACCGCATCGAAGCCCTCGATCAGCGTGGCGATGGGGATCTCGCCGCCAGGCAAGGCAATGGGCAGCCCATTCATCTGGCCCTGCTCCGCGCTCTGATCGTCTTCATCCGTCAGAAACACCAGTGCCAGCAGCGCGTCGTCGCGCAGAAAGCCCGCATTCGTGCCATCCGCGACCCGCTCGCTGATCGCAGCGTTTGCGGCGCGCAGGGGCTGTTCCTGGCCCGAGCCCTCTGTGCCTACCGTGGCGATCTTCGTGAAGGTCTCAGCGACGTTCGCCTCGCCGCGCGACAGCCAGGGATTCGTCATGGAGGCGTCCTTGAGCAGCGCGCCTTGCTCGCCGCCGCCGAGCGGGATGCCGAACACCTCGGTCGGAAAGGCCGTGGTCGTGATGCCGACGCGGTAATCGAGGCCTTCGCCTTGGAACGCGTCGAGCACCTCGATGAAGCGCGGAAAGTTCGCGGCCAGGTTCTGTTGCTCTTCCTGCATCGAGCCCGAGTTGTCGATCACGAACAGGATGTCCATCTTCTCGCAGCCACCCGCAGGGCTGCCGGGATTGTCGCCGGGCGTGCTCGGAGCGTCTCCGCCTGCAGCGCCACCCGCGCTGTCGCCACCGCCGACGTCGCTGCCATCCATTTCGAACGCGCCGTCGCCACCGAGCGACGCGGGGGCTTGCCCCTGGTCGGCGCTGCAGGCGAGGGCCAGGGAGGAAAACAAGCAGACCCAACCAACTGACTTCACGGCACACCTCGAACGCAAAGGAAGCGCCCCATCCTTGCGCTTTTTCGCCCGCGAGTCAGCCCCAAAGAGCCGAAAGGTGTGAGTTTGGCCTACTCGCGTCGTAACCCTCCGAAAGCCAGCGTACAGCCGTCAGGAAGGTTTCTCGGGTCGCCCTTGCGCTGCAGGCACAACAGCAGGTCGAGCGGCTTCTCGCACAGAAAAACGCAGAGCGGAGAGAGGTCGATGCCGTCGGGCAGGCCGCCCTCACCCGGCGGAGTCACCGGATCGGGGCCCCCAGGACCTGCGCCTCCGAACGGGGGCAGGCAGAAGGCGTTCGGAGTGCCGAAGCTGCCGCACGTGTAGCCCTCGTCGGCGCGACAGTCGTTTTCGTCCTCGCAGAGGGCAAGGCAGGCGTTCATGCCCGCGGCGCTCAGGCAGCCGCTGCCCTCGGGGCAGTCGGCGTCCCCGCTGCAGCCCGCGATCGAGCAGTACCCGGACGGAAAGGTGAGCTCAAAGCCGCCCGCACCTACGCGGGTCACGCACAAGGCCCCGTCGTCACCGCAGTCGGCGGCGCTCTCGCAGGGGCCGCCGACGCGTGTTTCTTCGTCACTCGCGTCTGGGCCTCCACCGCTGGCGGCGTCGGGGCCTTGGCCCCCATCACGACTTTGGCCCCCATCAACCCCACCCGGATCGATGCGCGGAATGTGGTCGGGCACACCGCGCCCGAAGTCGTCGAGCGAGGCGCGCCCCCCGCAGGCCATGATTCCGGGCGTGGACACGAGGCCGATCAGGAGCGCGGTTCTGTACAACACCATGGAGGATCTCCCCGAGTCCCCCGCTCGCCGTTCTCATGAGCTGAAGCGACTCCCCTGATCTTGCCCGGCCGCAGCACTCGCGTACAACGCTTCATTGTGTCCGCCGCTTCACGCTTTCAGACCCTCGCGATGAGCCTGCTCGTCGTCACGCTGCTCGTGATCCTGTGGGGGGCCTACGTGCGGGTGACCGGCTCGGGGGCTGGCTGCGCCGACCACTGGCCCCTGTGCAATGGCGAGCTCGTGCCGCGCGCTCCGCGGACGGAGACCCTGATCGAGCTCACTCACCGCGTGACCTCGGCGTTGTGTGGTCTTCTCTCGATCGTGGTGCTCGTGCAGGCCTTTCGCGTGTACGACAGGGGCTCGCCGGTGCGGCGTGCGGCACTTTGGGGCTTCTTGTTGATGGTCGTCGAAGGCGCCATCGGCGCCCTGCTCGTGAAGAAGGGTCTCGTCGCGAAGGACGCTTCCGAGGCGCGCGCGTTCGTGGTCGGCTTGCACCTGTGCAACACCTTCCTCTTGCTCGGTGCCCAGGCGCTCACGCTGCGTTTTGCGCGCGATCCTGCTCCGCTTCGGTTTCGTGCCGAGCCGCTGCGAGCCGTGATGCTGCTCGTGTTGTGCGCGTTGCTGCTTCTGCTTGGTGCGAGTGGTGCGATCACGGCGCTTGGCGATACGCTGTTTCCTGCGGCGAGCCTCGCCGAGGGCATCGCGCAAGATCTCGCCCCCGGGGCGCATTTTCTCGTGCGGC
>CAYNOM010000506.1:0-5213 GCA_964398415.1 uncultured Polyangiales bacterium
CGCTTGCCCGTGCCGGGCGGAGGCGACGAGGGCGTGGCCATGACGTGGCCGTCGATCAGGATGTCGTGCCCGCAGCGCCGGCACTTCATGCGCAAGGTGCGCCCCGTCGCCTTCTCGTCCGCGATCTGGTACTTGGCCTTGCAGTTGCCGCACAGAAACTTCATCGGACCCCTCTCGCCGTGCAGCTCACAGCAAGCTCATGAGATGAGACTTGATGCTCTCGCGCGTGTCGTCGTCCGGGGCGCTGCCCAGGGCGCGCTCCCACATCTCGGTCGCCTTCAAGCGAAACCCTGCGCGCTGGTACAGCACGGCCAGATTCTTGAGCGTCGAGAAGTCGCGCGGCCGTAGGTCGGCTGCCGTCTCCAGAGACTGGATCGCTTCGAACACGCTGTCCTGCTTTCCGTACAGAAGACCGAGATGGTAGTGCAAACGGAAAGCCAACGGATCGATGCCGATGCCACGCTTCAAATGTTCGATCGCCGCGTCGACCTCACCGCGCGCGTAGGCGTCGATGCCCGCCTTGAGCTGCTCGCCGGCGCCGGCCGCGATCGACTCTTCTTCTTCCTGCGCGGGTGCACCGCTCGCCCCCGAGAGAGCGCGCTCGACGGCCGCGACGACCTCGCCGATGCGAAACGGCTTCTCGAGAAACTCGTCGACCCCGTAGGAGCGGCGTAGATCCTCGGCAAAACGCCAACCGCGATAGATCGCGCTGACCATGATCACCGGGATGTGCCCGTAGCGCCGGCTGCCCTTGATGCGGCGGCAGATGTCGAAGCCATGCACCTCAGGCAACATGGCGTCGAGCACCATCACGTCGGGCACGTGATCTCGCACCTTCTGCAGCGCGTCGAGCCCGCGCGAGCTCTCGAAGACCTCGAAATCGCGCTCGCGAAACACGCGCGTCAACAGCTGTCGGATGTCGTCGCTGTCATCGACGACCAGGATTTTCTGCTTGGGTGCGGCCACGGGCAAAGACACCGGACGCGGCTCGGCAAAGGCCTCGTCGATGCCGGGCACGATGACCTCTTCGGTGCCGAGGGGTCGACTCAGCTCGTCGGGAAAAGGCTCGGGTTGAGGCCCCCCCGTGACGAGCGCCGCGTCTTCACCCGGCAGCATGCTCGGGCGCTGGGAACGACCCACGGTCGCCGGCTCCGCATCGCCGGAGAGGGGGCCCACGTAGTGCGTCTCGCCAGCCTCGGCCGCCGCATAGGCCGCCTCGATCACGTCGCGTAGGACGCCGTGCAGCGCCACGTACGGAAAGACCCGCTTTCCGGTCACGAACTCGAGCTCGTCGATGACGTGCGTGCTGTCGGGGTCGGCCATCGCCAAGAACATGCCGTCGTCTTTGATGAGGAGCGGCAGGATCAGATGTTGGCGCGCGATGTCGAGCGGCACGAACGTGAGGTTTGAAAGATCGATCACCACGCGCCGTAGATCGACACCCGGCAGCCCCTGTTGCTCGCTCAACGCGCTCAGCAGATCGGCAGGCTCGACCTTGCCCGACGCGGCGACGGCGGACGCAAGGCGAGACCCCTGAGAGCGCTGCTGCTCCAGCAGGTCCTCCAGCTCTTCGGCCGTGACCAGCTTGCGCTGAAGCAGGATGCGCCCCAGCTGCCTCTTCCCGTCGGAGCTATCGCTCATGTTCCCAGACGCACTTGGCCCTTCGCCCCCGTAGGCGAAAAAGTCTATCGGACTTCGCGCTCTGGTGGCTAGTACCGGGGAGCGTCAATCTCGCGAGACGCTTGCGAAATCGCGACGCGCCTCGGCCATGGGCCAAGCCGGCTGAGCTCACATGCCCGAGGCGATCATGTAGCCGCCGTTGGGCGTCTTCTGCAGCACCATGCGGTTGTCGGCGAGGCGACGTTCCCAGCGTGTGCCATCGGAGGTATTGATGCGGAAGCGGCCGATGTAGGTGTAGTCGACGAGCACCTTCGTCGGGAGAAACACCACATCGCGGTAGCGGATGTCGTAGTGCACCGACAGCAGATCTTCGCCAAAGGCACTCTTGAGCCGCTCGCCGAGCCCCTCGAGATCGACGTCGTCATCACCCGCGGGCGTACCCATGTCGTCGTAGTAATCGGGCGAGGCCAGCTTCAGCAGCCGCTCGACGTTGCGCTCTGTCACCGCGGCGCGGTACTGCTCGACGAAGGCCAGCACGTCGCGTGCCTCGGACGTGTCTTCGACGTCGGTGTTGGGGATCTTGTCCTTCGAGCAGGCACTCAGGCCGAGGAGCAGGACAGCCATGCTCAGAATCGATCGCATCGGGTTGGTTCCTCCGGGCGCGGGGGCCTTCAGCGCGTAATGCAAGCTGCGTTCCGCTGTCGGGTGCGCCCCGCAAACACTGCAGAAAATCGGCGGCGCCGGCGCAGTGTCCACGAAATTGAGCCGAGGAGCAAACCCAGGGCTCCCTGTCCCGACGCTGAAAATGACGAAATGTCACAGCCGCCAACACGGCGCGGCTCGACCCGCACCTGAGCCCGGAGCACGCGCGCCTGCCCGCCTGCGCTGACAAAGGCCTCGACCATCGCTGGCCCCGGCACGCGAAATGGAAGGTCGACCTCGGCATCCTCGGCGACCTCGAAGCGCAGAAAGCAGCGCTCGGGCGCGGGCTCGCCGACCACGACCGGTGTGACATCTTGTCCAGCGAGCACCTCCGAGGGCAAGCGCAAGGTCCAATTTGGCAAGGAGCCGCCCGGTTCGAGCCGCACGAGCGCCTCATGTTGGGGGCCCAGGGCAAGGCTCAGAACCTGGCCGGCACTGAAGGCCCCCCGCTCGTCGAGAAACGGCGCGACGGCCGCGTCGATGTCTCCCTCGACGCGCACCGCGCGCCCCGCTGCCACGTGAAAGCGGGCCCGCGCGGGCATCGCCCCCGAGCGCACGCGGAACAGAGCGGGGCCCAGGCGAGTGACCTCGGCGGGAGCGTTCACCTCGGACTTGCCGAGCCACACTGCACGGGCGACGCGTTGCTCGCCGCCGGGAAAGCGCAGGCCCAAGTCGAAGGCCCCCTCGGCCATGTGGGTCGGCACAGGGATCGAGACGAGGTAGTCGAGGGTATGGCTCGCGACGGGCCGCACGTCAGCGACGTCGAGGGCGACGCAGCTGTCTTCGGGCAGGCCGGCGGCCACACCGCGCGCGCACAGGTAGGCGCCAAAGCCCCGTCGGGCGCGGCGTTGCTGCAACCCCGGCGGTGGCGTGAGCCCGGAGGCGACGCGCACCCGCGCCACCAGCACCTCGCCCGGCACAAGCCTGGCAGGCGCCTCGCTCGACGGTGCGAGCACCGCGCGCGACGGCTGTGCGCGGGCGGCGAGCGGCAGAGCAGCAAGGAGCACGCACAAGACCCACGCGACCGCAGCGGGGCGGCTCAGCCCTCCACGATCGGCCGCGGCGCCACACTGGGCCTTCGCCACTCGTCGGCATCGAAGCTCAGAAACGCTTCGACGGCCGTGGGATCGAAGTGTGTGCCGCGGTGGCGTGCGATCTCGTCGCGCGCTTCGGCGTCGCTGCGCGCAGACGCGTGGGGACGGCTGTGGGTCAGCGCTTCGTAGGCGTCGATCACGGCAAACAGCCGCGCGTTGAGCGGGATCTGCTCGCCCGCGAGCCGCCCGGGATAACCGCGACCGTCGTAGCGCTCGTGGTGGTGCAACACGACCGGCAGCGCGCCCAAGAGCGGATCGCACTCGCGGAGCATGTCGGCCCCGAGCTTTGGATGCTGCTTGATCTGATCCCACTGCTGATCGCTCAGGGGCCCGGCATAGCGCAAAACCGCCTCGGGGACGCAGATCATGCCCACATCGTGCAAGAGCGCCCCGACCTCGAGATCGAGCAGAGCTCGTTGCTCGATGCCGACCGCGGTGCCGAGGCGACGCGCCCAACGCGATACGCGCAGACAATGATCGAGGGTCTCGACGCTGTTCGATGCGAGCGCGCGCGCCATGCCGAGCGCGAGGCTGCGCGCCTGGACGGGACCTATGCCCGTCTGATGGGCGACGCGCAGACCGTCGAGGGCGGCGGGCAAGAACTCGACCCCATCGGCCTTCGCGACGATCGCGTCGGCGACCATGGGCGTGAGCGCGCGGGCAAGCTCGCTCACCTGCGCCTCGCCCGTGTAGAGGATGCGCCGTGTGTTGGGCGAGACGCTGCGCACGAGTCGCAATAGCTCTGCACCGCTCAGATCGGGCATGTGCAGGTCAGCCACGAGCGCGAAGGGCTGCGACTGCACCACCTCACGCAGGGCAGTACGCGGATGGTCACATGGGAAGACGTCGTAGCCAGCGCGCTGCAAGAGGCGACGTGTGACCGCGAGCACCAAGGGGTCGTCGTCGACCACCACCACGCGCGGCGCTGCCTCGACTGCTCCATCGTGATTTGCGGCCAACGGCTCCCCCATCGCTCAGCGCTACGCCAGCATCATATCAGACCCGTTTTCGCGCCGTGCCCTCCTCGTGACGACAAGCGGGCGCCGTGGGGTGTGATCTCTCTCGGCGCCTCAGGCGATGCCGTACTCCTTGATTTTGTATAGAAGAGCACGATGGCTGATCTCGAGCAGGCGCGCCGCGGCCGTGCGATTGCCCGAGGTCTTGTCGAGTGCGCGTCGGATCAACGTCTCCTCGATCACCCGCGTGGTTCGCTTGATCGACAGCTCCCCGCCCGCGAGCGTCAGCGCCAGGGGATCTTGGGCCTCACGCACCCGCTCGGGCAGGTCGTCCGCGCCGAGCATGTCGCCGTCGGCGAGCACCACGGCGCGCTCGATCATGTTCTCGAGCTCGCGCACGTTCCCCGGAAAGCCGTAGCGCACGAGCAACTTGAGCGCGTCGGGTTGGACGCCGCGCACCTGGGTGCCAAGGCGCGCGTTGTACTTCTCGAGGAAGTGATCGATGAGGATCGGCAGATCTCCTGCACGTTCGCGCAGGGGCGGCAGGCTGAGCTGGAGCACGTTCAGCCGGTAGAAGAGATCCTCGCGGAAGCGCCCTTCTTTCACTTCCTGCGTAAGGTCGCGCACCGTGGCGGCGACGAGCCTCACATCGACCTGGGTGTCTTTCGTGTCGCCGAGGCGCCTTACGGTGCCCTCCTGCAATACGCGCAAGAGCTTCACTTGCAGACCGAGAGGCAGCTCGCCCACCTCGTCGAGAAACAACGTGCCCTGGTGCGCTTCCTCGAACAGACCGCGCTTGTCGGAGGACGCGTCCGTGAAGGCGCCACGCTTGTGTCCGAAC
>CAYNOM010000507.1:0-5202 GCA_964398415.1 uncultured Polyangiales bacterium
CAACACCTGGCGTCGATCTTTGGGCCGCACGAGGTCCAACTTGTTCACGCACACGAGCACCGGGCGACCGCGCTGCTTCACCTTCTTGTGGATGTCGATGTCGGTCTTGGTCAGACCACGGTTGGCGTCAATCACGAGCAAGAACACGTCGGTATGGGCGAGAAAGTCGGTCGTAGCGGCGTTCACGTGATGGCGGGAATCGTTGAAGCCTGGATAGTTGATCACGGTGAGTGCTCCCGACGGTCCGAGCGGGTACGACTGCGCGTCGTCCGTCGATCCCGCCACGGCAGAGACCTGCCCGGTGTCGATTCCGAAGACCGCGCGCATCAGCGAGTCCTTCCCGGTTGAACCGTCGCCGACCACTCCGAACGTCATGCGCTTCTGCAGCACCTGCCGCAGGTACGCGATGTGGACCACGGCAGGAACCGTCTTCCGGTATGCCGGACCGGCGATGTCGATCGCCAGCCAGGCGGCGCTGACCGCCCAGCCCACGGGGCCGAGAGCGAAGCCCACTAGGCGGGTGATGCTGGCGTTGGCGGCGAGCGTCAAGCCACGCCCCAAGAGCGCCTTGGCGAAATAGTTTGCAGCCACCACCGAGAAGCGATAGACCGCGAAGCCGCCGAACTGCTTGAGTAGCAGCTGCGCAATGAGCACACCTGCCTTTCCGAAGAATAGAGGGTCGAGTGGCATGTCTCCGACGCCCATCGCGCGGAACAACTCCCGTCGCTCGTCCTCGGACATGCCGTCGAGCAGGTCGGCAAATACCTTCTCGAGAATGGCCTTTTCGTTGCGTTCGACGAAAAAGTCCGAGCTAACGTCCGCGCCGAGGTGCTCCCCCACGTCGACGACGACTTCCTCGTAGGGGACGGGCTCATCCCGAAATAGCGATGCGATGTCGTTGCTCCCCGCGCGGCGGATATGGTGCTCCAGCCATCTTGCGTGTTGGGCAGGCTCGCTGGGTGCCTCCTCTGCGTCGAGGCGTAGATAGCCGCACAGTGGTTTGGCGTCGTCGGGGCAAAACTGCAGGGTGCGCAGCAAGACCTCTTCAAGAGACAGGGAGGTAGGCATCTTGGTTCTCCTTTCTTGGCCGGCTCGTGCGAGGATTCAGGCTCCCAAGAGTAAGGTTCCGTTCGACTCGTCCCACACGAGACAGAGGTGCGCGAGCCCGTATCCGGCCATCGCTCCCACCCCGAGTCCGATGACGGCACCGGGCAGGCCCGCAAGCAGCATCCCCGCGCCGGCAGCAACGAACGCGGTCCCAGCCGACATGACGGCGACGCGCATGCCGTCCGGCCGCCGGACTTCGATTCGGATGCCTTCACGCTCGGCGTACTCCTTCAACCATTCGAACACGGCCTTTGCACACTCGAACGCGAGCACCCACCGCCGGTTGATCCGGATGTACGCACCACTCGCCCCCGCGGCGATGCGGACGGCGCGGGTCACACGTGCAAAGTCGGCAGGCGATGGCTGACGCTGATTCATTCTCGTTCTCCTTGTTCGGGTTCTTGCCGAGGCTCTACGCAGCCGATGTGCCAGCACGAATACGTGGAGGATACATGCCGATTTTATTGACTTTTTTTGGCGACTGCACCCACCCGCTTGAGATATTTCAGATGAAAGGCCATCATCAATGATGATGGTATTTCACCGATGTCGCTTGATGATGGCACCCGGCGTTGAGGCAACGAAGGACGCTCTCCGACTCGGCGGCATCACCGACGAGTACGCCATTGAGGGCGAGGAGCAGCGCGGGTTCCACATCCGTCGTCGGCCACGCGCAGTCGGCGACTCGCACGCTTCGAGCGCGGCAAGTTGGTCGCTCGACGACGCCATCGACACAGCGGTCCGCGAAGAACGACTACTCGCATTACGGTTGCTGGGCGACCGATGGGATGACTGTCTTCTCAGAGACAAGCTGGAGCATTACGCGCGTTCCGCATCGCTCGGTGGAACAGCCCAGTACCTGCCGAAATCAACGAGCCCCAGCGACCGAGGTCGTGCACACGACTTTCTCAACAAGGCTGCGGCGATCGAAGCGGCGCGCACGCTCGTCGTGCTGCGGGAGCGTATTGACGGAAAAAAAGACCACGTCCAATGGTGGACTCGCTTTCTTGACGCGCTCGCTGAACGAGTCAAGCTGGATCGGGTCGCCGCACGGGGTGAAGTCATTCTACCCGACACCATCGGCTTCGCGTTCGTCAGGGAGCCGACTGAAGAAAAGCCCTACGCGCTCAAGGACAAGTTCGATGTCCGCGCAGAGCTACTGAGTAGGCTGGAGCAGCAGCTTCTAGACTCGCCTGTGACTCGTTCCTTGCTACGAGAGGGCCCCACACTGCTCGTCGGTCCGACCGGCTCAGGCAAGACAGCATGCGCTCAACGCGTGAGCCGCGAACGCGAGGGCGCGTTGCTCCACATTAACGTGAGTGCGCTGCCCGAGAACCTCATCGAGTCACGGATGCGCGGCTACAAGAAGGGCGCGTTCACTGATGCAGTGAAGGAGTCCGAAGGGTGGTTCGAGCAGGCACATCGCGGCACCCTCTTTCTGGATGAGTTTCAGGAAGCGCCGAGATGGCTGCAGGCTCAGCTACTCGACGTGCTCTCCGCAACGAGCAACGCGGTGACCGTGTCCCGCATCGGCGAGGAGAACACTCCTCGGGTATGTGACGTGAAGGTGGTCTTGGCACTCAATGAGTCACCGGAAGAACTCCTTCTCGAAGGTAGGTTGCGCGAGGATCTCTTGCAGCGTGTCCGATGCAGAGTTGAGTTTGGCGGGCTGCGTCAGCGGCTATCGGAGTTTCCGGATGACACGCAAGACACGCATCAGCGACAAAGCCCCGGCCTCCGTGGCACGGCGTATCTGGTGGCCGCGCTTCGCCTGCTGCGCTGGAAGTCTGCGACCCTACGCCGCGAGGCGACGCCTGACACGCACGTGAGATCTCTTTTCCCCGCCATCACGAGAGGGACTATCGACCAACTGCTGGCCCACGACTGGCCCGGCAACTACCGTGAGCTCGAGCGTCGCGCAGCCGACTTGTTCGAAGACATGGACCTCGGGCAGGATACCGAGCTACGTGTCGAACACCTCGAGCGCATCTCTCCACTTCGTCCGAAGCGCGCCACGGCGAGTCCGCAGTCCGGAAAGGTCGCGGCCGTAGAAGAAGCCCTGCTAAGCGAGAACTTCGTCCTGAGTCGCGCGTGCACGCACCTACGCGATTACGCCCTCGGCTACCGGAGCACGCTAAAGAAGTTCGTCATCGAGTACGCGGATGAGTTCTCGCCCGCAGTCCGACAACACCGCAAGTTCCGCCTGCTCACGACTCGACGCGACGAAGCGCAGGTGCCTCATTCACTTGGCCCCGCTAGCAAGTAGTCAGTAGTCCCTTCACCCGCCAACTCCCCCACCGACCGCACATGCTCGCCCTTCCGTCCAGCCCGGCTCTCGGACATGCAGCGCACTCGCGTCGCTTGCTCTCCTCGAAGCGATGCTTGCAGACGTCCATTCCTCGATGAGAGTTCAGCAGGCACACGCGCACCGCGTCCGGCCGGCGCGCCTCGTCGACGAGCTGCACGGGCACGCGTACTATTACGGTCGTGCGTCCCTGACCATGGAAACAGTAAGGCCTGAGGTCGTAGCGAGGCAAGGAGGACGGCTCTCGCACGGATACCACACGTCGAGCGATGTCGAGCGCTACATGTCGGTCTGCCTCTGTCGCAAGATATCGAGTTGGTCGAGCCTGAGAGGTATCATCACCAATCTTGGAGTGCAGCGACGGCTGCAGCCGCGACAAGACAGCAGGCTCTTCTCCGAGCGCCGACAGATCGATATCGTGCTGTCATGCCTCGACCACTGAAGCATCCCGGTCTCCAAAGAAAGCTCGACCAGGCTCTGATGCACCTGCTCGCGAGTGGCGAATCGCTCAAGGCCAGAGAGATCATCGAGCGCGTCGAACAGGTCGCCGACCGTTTTCAGATCGCCTCGGACGAAATGGACGACGTTCGCCGGAACTTCGTGAACTATGCCGATCGCGCCAAGAAATCTGGAGTGATCGCATCGAGCGGCCCGTGGGGTGGATATCGATTGGTCGCACCTGAGGCAAAGGCCGAAGGGGGGGCGGCGCCGGTCAGCTCACAACCGAGCTCCATCAGGCCGCCGCCCGACGCAAGCGAACCCACCGCGCGCTCACGTCGCCAGCACTGGGAGTCGCTCGTTCACCTTCCGATCACGGTGTCCTTGAGCAGCGAATTCGCCTCACGAGTAATCTCGCTTCCCACGTTCGTCGATCGAGTCCGCTGGGGAAATCCGGACATGCTCATGATCCGGCCGAGCCCGATCGCTCGCCTTCGCGAGTTCGATCCAGACCTGAATCATGAGCTCTTCTCAAGCATTGACGTAACGCCAGACTCGATTCTTGCGTCTGTAGAGGTCAAGTGCGGTCTCGACAGAGATCGCGCGCGCCTCTTCACATCCATTGCCGAGGCTGCAGCGAATTCACGCTGGGCCAATGAGGCATGGCTGGTCTTCGTCGACTGGGAAAGCACGGACGCAGCACTTGATGACGACGTCGTTTCGCTAGCACGCTCTGTCGAGGTGGGTCTCATCGAGATACAGTTCACGGATGAGCCGTCTACGCTGCGCACGATCGTTCACCACGCGGCGCCAACACATCCGACGCTGCGCGTTGGGGAGTTGACTCAAGACCGGATCGGCGTCCTTCTTGCGGCTCAGGGCCTGCTGCGACACTGGACGTCCGAGATCGAGGAACGTACCTTCATGGATGTCGAGGGTGCACCGCAGAAGGCGCGCGAGCTTCTCTGCCAAGCGCTCGACAATCTACGCACTCAGAAGGGCTTCACGACCGAAGGCCCACTCGCCGAAACGTTGCAGCCGCTCGCGCAGAACAACGAGAGTAAGGAGTTTGTCAAGCGCGTTCTCCAAAGCTCGCTCCGCAGCGCGGCAATAGCCGGCGGCATTGACGGCGACGGCAACTTGGCCGAGTGCATCGGCCGCGCCGCCGATGAGTCGATGGTAAAGGTCAAGGCCGACGCCCTCCGCCGTGATCTGGGTGTGTTTGGTGAAACTAGACTCCAGGCTTACCCTCGCTCCACATAATGGCGGGTTCCGTGACATGCACCCCCATGCCTCCCCCCAAGACCGTCCTGTTCCTTCACGGCCTCGAGTCAGGGCCCCACGGCAGCAAG
>CAYNOM010000508.1:0-5194 GCA_964398415.1 uncultured Polyangiales bacterium
TCACCGTGAGGTCGTATGCGCCTGCGGCGAGCCCAGCGGGCACCATCCCGTCGATCGACGTCGAGGACGTTACGCTGCCCTGGGCCTCCAGCCCGCCGAGCGTCACGGTTGCCCCAGCGCGAAAGTTGGTGCCTGTGATCGTGATGGCGGTGCCGGATGGACCGTTGTTTGGCGAGACCGAGGTCACGGTGGGAGCCGGTCCGGGCGTGACGGTGAAGCCTCCGGGCAACGTCACGGTGGTGGAGTCGGCGTTGGTCACGACCACGTCCTTGGCCCCAACCGTCAGG
Source organism: uncultured Polyangiales bacterium (assembly GCA_964398415.1). GTDB lineage: Bacteria > Myxococcota_A > Polyangia > Polyangiales > DASUME01 > DASUME01. The sequence continues at coordinate 288 of CAYNOM010000508.1, forward strand.
GTTGGAACCGTGGCCGTGATCGAGGTGGCCGACACCACGGTCACGTCGCTCGCGGCGGCGCCGCCCACGGTCACGGTCGCGCCTGCGCGGAAGTTAGTGCCGGTGATCGTGATCCCGGTGCCGGCAGCGCCAGTGTTCGGTGCCACGCTCGTGATCGTCGGCGGGATGGGCGTGCAGTCGCCGTCGGTATCCGGATCGTGGAAGCCAGCGTCGCAGGCGCAGGTGTTGCTCGAGCAACTGGCGTTCGTGCCGCAGCCACCCGTCGCGTCGCAGTCGACGCACTGGGCCGTGCTCGCGAGACACTGGTCGTTCGTACCCGAGCAGTCGCCGTCCGAGCGGCAACCGACGCACACCCCGGAGTTGGTCGCGCAGAAGGTCTTGGCGGGGTCGTCGCCTACCTCGCGGCAGTCGGCGTTCGCTGTGCACTCGACGCAGCTTCCGGCGCTGCAGACGTCGTCGTTCCCCGAGCAGGCCGCCCCGCTGCCACAACCGCATACCCTGGTGTTGCAGCTGTCGACGTTGTCGCCGCTGCAGGCTACGCCGCAAGCCGTGCACTGCGTGCCCGCCGCTGTGGCCTGACACTCGGGAACGCCGCTCGCCTCACAACAGAGCTGATTCGTCGCGCATCCCGCGTGATCAGCAGGATCGCACGCCGTGCACTGGCCCACACGCGAGCCACTGGTAGCGCACGCACTTGCGTCAGGTTTCGCATCGCAGCGCGTGTCTGCATTCGTGACGCCACCCGCGTTGCAGGCCACGCACACGTTGTTGTGGCACAGGGGAGTCGCACCAGCGCACTGCGAGTCGGCCGTACACTCGACGCAGCGCCCGGTGCCCGTGTCGCACTCGTCGAGGCTGCCCTTGTTCGCGCAGTGCGACTTCTGGGTGCAGGCCTGGCACTCGTACTGCCCACCATTGAGGCGGCAGTCGGGTTTGGTCACGTCGCTGCACCCGACCTCGGTGGAAGGCTGGCACACCGAGCAACGCTCGTTGTCGATGCAGAAGGGCCGGCCGCGCTCGCTATTGCACTCGTTGTTGCTGGCACACCCGCGGCAGTTCTTGCTCGTCGTGTCGCAGATCGGCGTCGTGGGCGAGGCGCAGTCGTTCGACGCGCTGCACTCGCAAGCGCCGGTTCCGAGGCATTGCTGGCCGGTGGGGCAGTTGTCTGGCGCCGCCATGCAGGCCTCGCACTGTTTGCTCGTGGAATTGCAGATCGGCGTGGTGCCCGAGCATCCGTCGTCGTCGTCGGCAGAGTTGGGGTTCGCTCCAGGATCGCACGCGACACACACGTTGCCGACGCACTGCTCGCCGGCGGCGTTGCCCGTGCAGTCGTTGTCGTCGATGCACTCGACGCACACCGCGTTCGCGCTGTCGCACAGGGGCTCATCGCCGGAGCAAACGGGATCGGGCCCACAGGTACAGACGCGATCGGTGCACCTGTCGCTCACGCTCGTGTCGCAGCCCATGTCACAGGCCGCGCAGGCGCTGGTCGAGGTGTCGATGCACTCGAACACACCGTCGCTGTCCGCGTCGCAGCACAGCTCGTCCGCGTCGCAGCCGCTGTGATCGGCCGGGTTGCAGGCAACGCCGCCCTCGCCAGCGTCGCTGCCCGAGTCGATGGGCACCTGCCCGTCCGTCCCGGCGTCCACGCCCGCTTCCGACATGCCCCCGTCGCTGCCGCTGTCTGCGGTGCCGTTGTTACCGCCGCCGTCCATCCCCCCCTTGCCGGACGGGATCTTGCTGCGGTCGAAGTCGACCACCTGAGAACAGGCCCACACGGACAACAGCACGAGGAGCGAGGATGCTTGGAGCAGACGCTGCATGGAGTCCCCCAAAAAACGCTTCAGAAACGCAGGTTGGACACGAGCCCCGCGGCCCGCGGACCGACGCTCGGTGCGACGCTGAAGCTCTGCTCGGACGCGGCCTCGTCGTCTTCGGTCACGTAGAGCACGATGGCGGTCACACCCGCCGCGATCGCCACACCGAAGCCAACATCGGCAAACAAGGCAAGCCGCTCGCCCTTGTCGGCGATAGCCTCGGTGGGATTGTCGTCGAAGTCGCGCTTGTTCTTCAGGGCGAGCGCGCCGAGCACGGTACCCGCCACGAGACCTGCACCCGCCACGCTGGCAGCCACCCACACCGCCTTGCGTGTGCGTGAGGCATCGTCCGCGTCCGCCTCGACGCCTGCGTTCGGATCGACGGCGGGCTCGGGTGCCGCCACCTGCAGGGCCGACAGCTGCACATCGAGCTCGTGCCTGCCACCGATCAGAATCGTGGTGGGACGCTCGGCGTCGGCATAGCCGGGGGCCTTGAGCACGATCGTGTGGTCGCCCGACTGCAGCTCGACCTCGGCCGGCGTCACCTTGCCGGTGTTGTCCCCGTCGACGACGATCGTGGCACCCGGCGGCTCACTCGTGACGACGAGCGTCCCCGGACGTTCTTTCAGCTTTGCCATCTGGGCCTCGACCTGGGCCCGGTCGGGCGCGTCGGGGCGGTCCTCGAGGTAGCGCGAGAGGCTGAGCACCGCGTCGGTGAAGCGCTCGGCCCTCACCTGACACTCCGCCACGCTGAGCAGCACGATCGGGTTCGGCACGATGCGATAGGCCTCCTGAAAGGCCTTCTCTGCCCCGCCGTAGTCGCCATCGCGAAACAGCTGCTGCCCGCGGGCGTACTCTCCTCGCGCAGCGGCCATGTCCTCGGCCGAAGGCGCGGCCTTGTCTTCGCTCGCGCTCTGGGCGCTCGCGAGCGAGGTGCACAACAGGCAAGCCAGCACGAGCGCCGAGCTCAGGAACTTCGAGACCTTGATCATCCGTACCTCCGTAACAGGCCCCCGCGGGCCTGGGCGGCAAGCCCCAGCATCATACCCTCATCCCGACAGAACTGAGAGATTACGGGCTGCTGAGCGACTCGTAGACGCAACGCATGCCCACGTCCACCCACGCCGACGCCTCACTGCGAGCCTCGCGGTGGGTCACGCGCAGGGCAAACGCGGGTGAGCGAAACGAGCCCCCGCGTACGACGCGCAGGCCGTTTCCGCGCGGGGCCAGGGGATCGACGCGGGCGGACTGCAGCGACAGGGGTGCATAGCCATCCTGGGTCCACTCGCGCACGTTGCCCCCCATCTGGACCAGGCCGTGGGGGCTATGGGAGGCCTCGAACGCCCGTACCGGCGCGGTGTACACGTAGCCGTCCTCGCGCGAGGGCTCGCCTTCTGTGGGGTCGAGGGTCATGGCTGGGATCCCGTGATTTTCGAGCGCGGGGTTGTAGACCTTGCCCCAGGGAAAGCGCCGAGCGCTGTCACCGCGCGCGGCCCGCTCCCACTCGGCCTCGGTGGGCAAACGGCCGCCGCGAAACGCGCAATAGGCCTCGGCCTGCGCGAACGACACGCCGGAGATGGGCTTCGAGTCGCCCACGATCCCCGGGTGGCCGATGTCGAGCAAGGCCGGCGCACAGCCCCCCTGCCGCACGCAGTCGGCGTACTCGGCTCGGCTCACCTCGTAGCGGTCGATGAAATAGCCCGACACGAAGACGCGCCGCACGGGAACCTCGTTGCTGAACAGCTCCTCGCTCGCGCAGCCGCGAAGCTGCAGGGCCTGGGGCAGGCGTTGGCTGACGCACAGCTGGCGCGCGAACAGCACGTCTTCGTCGCTGCTGCCCATGTCGAACCAACCGGGTGCGATGTAGACCCGCGCCCCATCAAAGACGTCGCCAGCGCGCGCCACGACCCCGAATGAGGCGCCCCACAGGCCGAGCACCATGGCCCCAATCCACCGCACAGCTGCGTTGTAACAGACAACCCGCTGGCCCGCGCAAGCGCGCACGTTACACTGCGCCCCCTACCCCATGGCCGACGACGACGAAAAGACGCCGCGCGCGGGACGCTGCGCGATCGTGGGACGGCCCAATGTGGGCAAGTCCACCCTCCTCAATGCGCTACTCGGGCAAAAACTCGCCATTGCGACGAGCAAACCCCAGACCACGCGCCATCGCATCCTAGGTGTTTACACCCAAGAAGATCCCCCCACCCAGATCGCCTTCATCGATACCCCCGGCCTGCACCGCCCCAAGAACGCCCTCGGGCGAGCGCTGGTGGAAGAGGCCCAGGGCGCCCTGTCGGACACCGAGGTCGTGCTGTGGCTGATCGAGAGCCCCACCGACAACGATGGCCCGCCGCACCTGTCGGGTCCCGACAAGGAAGTGCTGAACTTGCTCGGTCGCAGTCACGGCAAGCTCGTGCTCGCCCTGAACAAGGTCGACCGCCTCAAGGACAAGAAAAAGCTCTTGGCCTGGCTGCCTTTTTACCAAGAGCAGCTCGACCCCGCGGCCATCGTGCCCATCTCCGCGCTCAAGACGAGCGGTCTCGAGCCACTCGTGAGCGAGCTGCGCAAGCACCTGCCTCCGGGGCTTTTGTACGACGACCCCGACTTCCTCACCGATCGCCCCGAGCGGTTCTTCGTGGCGGAGCTGGTGCGCGAAGCGGCGATCAAGAACACGCGCCAAGAGGTGCCGTACGCCGTGGCGGTGTTGATCGAGAGCTTCGAAGAGCAACCGGGTCTCACGCGCATCCAGGCTTCGATCGTGGTGGAAAAGCCAAACCACAAGAAGATCGTGGTGGGCGCTGCGGGCAGCATGCTGAAGAAGATCGGTACTGAAGCGCGGCTTCAGATCGAAGAGCTGCTCGGCCGCAAGGTGTTCCTGGGTCTGTTCGTGAAGGTCGTCCCCGATTGGACGGAAGACCCGACGAGCGTCAGGCGCCTCGCGATGGAAGGTGAGTCGTGAGAGGGGGGCGGAAGCGGGGCGTGGTGAAGCCGGAGGCTGTCGTGAAGCCGGAGGCCGTGGCTGAGCGCTTGGACGAGCACGAGCACGAGCACGAGCACGAGCACGAGCACGAGCACGAGCACGAGCAC
>CAYNOM010000509.1:0-5184 GCA_964398415.1 uncultured Polyangiales bacterium
CAGCTCGCTCGCTCACGAGCGCTCCCACGCTCCGCCTGTCGCTGACGGGAAGGGACGGAACCTAGCTCTAGGCCACACATCCCACGCGCACTCACAGGGCAAGGCGGCACCCACATGGGCACGGAAGTGCGCGCCGCATGCTCGGCGTTCATCGTGACCGACCCGTTGCTGGGAACGCGCGCGTGCCCGTAACTCGCACCGGGGCCGTAATTGACCGGTGAAGAAGTTGCTCAGGACTGGTACCGTCGAAAAGTGTCCGGGGTTTGGAGTATCCACTCGGACATCCAGCCGGGACGCTTCCGTGGGGCTAGTAGTGCGGCCCCACGGTCCCGAGGAGCGTAAGTGTCGGAACACGCCCCCCGCAAAATCATGCCCACGATTGCAGAATGGCAAGCGGCCATCGCCCCCTTTCGAAATACCATCCCGCGGGCAGCCCTGATGCAGTTGTTGAACACGCTCACCCCCTACGTGCTGTGCACGGCCCTGGCCTACGCGCTGTACCCAGTGTCCTACTGGGCCGCCTTGCCATTCATTGTCCTGGCGGGCCTCTTCGCGGTGCGCGCCTTCATCATCAGTCACGACTGCGGACACGGCTCGTTCACGTCCGACAGGCGGCTCAACGACATCATTGGCTTCTGGACCGGGTGCATCGCGTTCACGCCCTACCTGCAATGGCGGCGTGCGCACGCCATCCACCACGCCCACTCGGGCGACGTGCGCCACGACGGCACGGGCTACATCTGGATCCAGACCACGCGTCAGTACGAGGCCGGAACGTGGCTGCAGCGGCTCGCCTACCGCACCTACCGCAATCCGCTCGTGCTCCTCGTGCTCGGCGGCCCCTGGCTGTTCTTGGTGACCTATCGACGAACTGAGAAGGGCAGCGACGCGCGCACGCGGCGCCAGGTCTACGCCGTCAACGCCTTCTGGCTGTCCTTCGGCGCGCTCGTGTGGCTGACTGTGGGACCGATGGCCCTGGTCGCCGTGCAGCTGCCCATGGCCCTCATCAGCACGCTGGCCGGCGTTTGGCTGTTCTACTTCCAGCACCACTACCCGGACGCGTACTTCGGCGACGAGGAAGAATGGGACTTCACCCGGGCGGCGCTCGAGGGCAGCTCGTTTCTCGCGCTCCCGCGCTGGCTCCAATTTTTCTCAGGCAACATCGGGTTCCATCACATCCACCACCTGTCGCCCAAGATCGCCAACTACCAACTCGAGGCCTGTCACGAGGCGGTCCCGTTTTTCAAGGCCGTGAAGCCCCTCAGCCTGCGCGATTGTGCGAAGGCCATCTCCTTCTCGCTGATCGACTCGGAAACGAACCGCTGGACTACCTTCCGCGCCGCAGCAGCTGCCCGGCGGGCACGGCTCGCGGCGCCCGACGCGCCCGACGCGCCCGGTGCCCCTGCCCGCCCCTAGGGTGGCGCGTGCAGCACGCTGGGGACGACGGCCTGCACATTCTCGGAGCGGTGCGCTCGAACGCACCCACTGGCAGCTCAAGCGGCCCCGTAGGGGCGCGTGATGATCTCGAGCCAGTGGCCGTCTGGGTCTGCCCAATACAGCCCCCGGCCGCCGAAGTGGTGGTTGATGGCCCCTTCTTGCTTGCCCGCGGGATCGGCGAAAAAGCGGATGCCGTGGGCCTTGATGCGCGCCCAGATCTCGTCGAACTCGTGCTCGGAGACGATGAACGCGTAGTGGTTCGGAACGAGGTACTTCGGATCGTCGGTCTGCAGGAAGTCGAGGCTGACGTCGTTGGCGGCTTGGAGGATGACGAACGGACCGTAGAACGTCGGTGCGGGCAGCCCCAGCAGCTGGGCGAGCAGCCGTGCCGAACCTTCAGGATCTCGCGCGTGAACGATGTGATGGTTGAGCTTGGCTGGCATGCCCGGATCATCGGAGTCACGGCGCTGCGCGTCAACTCGCTCCAGACGTTGCCCGCCGGCACCTCGCGCAGGTCATCAAGAGGTGCGGGTCCTCAGCGTTCTCGCGCGACTTCGGCGGGTGGCGACCGCGGACGTCTGGCTTTTAATCATGCAGGACCGTCCCCGCCGGACCGTCCCCTGATCCCACACGAGCCGCGTGGGCTGCAGCAGGTCACAGCTTGTTGTCAGGGCATTGCGCGCGACTTCTCAACGCGTTCACCCCGAACCGCCCTGGTTGGGTCTCCCGATTCGGGACAGATCGCAGGCCAGGAGGTAATCGTGGCAGCAAAGAAGTCTTCGTGGATCGCATTGGCGGTAGCTGGGCTCACCGGTTGCGCGGCTGATTTCTCAGACTCGTACGCTACCGCTCCTGGCTTCTACAACGGGTACACCGGAACGGAACATCGCATCACGGAGTTCCGCTCGGAGCTGCCTGACGGGATCCAAGCATTGTTGAACGGGTGTTCCTTGCCGTTCTCGCTGAACGCGAGAACCACGAGCTGGAACCTGCTCGGCTCCTGCTCTGCGCGCACCGCAGCCACGAGGCTGTTGAGCAAGGTCGACTTCGACGATGCCGCCGAGCGCAATGCGCGGATCGATCTGTACGAGAATCTTCTCGCCAGCAATCCCACGAGCGTGCCTCTGAAGAACGTGTTTCCAGAGGAGCTGCGAGCCGGCATTGAACAGTACATTTACGAAACGATCGACTTCGGCGTGCCGCGCTGGCTCGCCTTCTGCGAGCTCAACATCAGCGTGACCAAGCCGCCTGCAACGGCCGAAATCAAGCTACCGATCAGCCGCGCCATCTCGTATTTCACGAGCGCGCCCGCATACGTAGCGGATGGTCGTCTACGCACCGAGCTCAGCTTCCCCAAGCGCGTGAAGGCCGCCGACCTCCTCATCGATGGCAGCTTCGAGTGTGACGGCTACGCGCTGCAAGCTGCGCGCAACGCCTACGCAGGCAGCGACTACAACCCCATCGACTTCATGGTGGCTGGGGTGCGCGCGAGCATTCCGCGCGGCAGCTACGCGATCTACCTCGACGATCTCGAGGCCTCCGTCGACCTCGACATCTCGGAAGAGGGTCGACAGGTGATAGTCCGACCCAACGCGGAGGTCTCCGCGTTCAAGCTCTCGATAGATCGCCCCATCAAGAACTACGACTTCGATGCCATGCTCGCTGGCGCTGGCGTGAGTGCCAAGGACATGCGCGAGAAGCTGCGCTCCTCATTGATCGCGGGCCTGTCGAATGCCCCGAAGGGCGGCAAGGCCCTACCCGTGCTCTTTCAGGACATGCTGCGCCAAACCGTGCCGCAGGGCTACGAGGTCTGCTCCGCGCGCACCGAGGGCATTGGCGGCAACACCGCGAACCAGAAGCTCGTCATCGACGCAGGCAAGGTGGGTGGCAACTGCGCCAAGCAGCAGGCGATTCGCTGGTGATTCGCTTCCGCGCATCCGCCGAGCTTCGGTTTGATGACAGTCACATGCGAAAAAGGCGGCCTCCGTCAGGAGATCGCCTTCAACGCGGAGCCACGCAACAGGCGCATGGCTCACCGGCCTACTAGCGTCACTCCACAGTCATGGCGCGCAGGACTAGGGCGCCGAACTGGTCCCCGACTTCCAGTCGCTTGCTGCACGACGTGTGGATGTTGAGGGTCTGCACGACGCGACCTCCCGCTTGGATGCTCAGCTCGGTCTCGGCGCTGAGCTTCTTGCCCTTGGGGTCCGAGACCGTCACCACGTCACCGATGGCGAACGGACCGGAGCTTACGTGGACCTTGTCTGACAAGCCGACGATGTGGACGGGTGCGGCGCCCGCCGGGTTGCCGCTGCACTTGAGCTTTCCTTCTTGAAGATTGGTCGAGGCAGCGCACGAGTCACCGGTGTACTCAAAGACCACGGAAACGGGCTTTCCGTCGTCGCAAGAGGAGGGGCCGGCGGGCGTCTGCGCGATGGTGACGGTCGCGGTGGCTTCGGCCGGGTCACACGCCAATCCGCTTTCGGTCGTGCCGTAGACCGTAGCGACGTTGGTGGTGTTCTCGCTGATGGATGCGCTCTGCACGAACGTTGCGGTCCCTCCGGCCTGAAGGGCCACGTTGGCAGCGATGATGCCGAGCTTGTCGTCGACGACGTCGACCACAACCGACTGGCTGCTGGGGTTTCTCACCGTGTAGGAGTATTCAACCTCGGTGCCCAGTGTGGCCGAGCCATCCTTTCCATCGAAGCCCACCACCACGAACGCCCCGAATCGGTCTCCGAGTCCGAGCGGCTTCGAGCAGGAGGTGTGGATCTTCAGGGTCTGAAGCTCCGCGAACCCGCGGCGCACGGTGATGAACGTGTCGGAGTCGAGCTCCTTCTCGCCCGTGACGGCCGCAGAGATGACAACGAGGTCACCCAGCTGCACGTCGTTTTGGTTGAGGAAGACGTTCTTGCCCTTCTTGTCCGTGGCGATGACCCGCACGGGCTCGTTGGCCCCTGCGTTGCCCTGGCACGCGAGCTTCCCGGACTGGTCGTGGCTGGAATCGGCGCAACCACCACCCACGTACCGCAGGGTCAAGGAGCGCAACTTACCGTCGCACTGGGTCCCCGCCGAGTCGGTGTGGATGGTGCATTCGTTGGTGCCGCCGTCGTTGTCCGCGGGAGGCAGACCGATGGTGCCGCCCTCCGTGCTGGTCATGCCCACCACGCGCACGCTGCCGAACTGGTCGCCGAGCGCAAGCGGCTTGGAGCATGACGTGTGGAACGTGATTCGCTCGAGGCCGTTGTTGATGTCGATGAAGGTATCGGAGTCGAACTTGTCGGCTCCGCCATTCTCGGCGGTGAACGTGATGCGGTCGCCGATCGCAACGCCCTGGAACGAGCCCCAGTTGCCGGAGCCGCTGCTGCCCTTCTTGCCAGCCTTGCCGGAGGCAGTGATCGAGATCGGCGCTGCGAAGTTGGCGCCGCCTTCACAGGCAGCCTTACCCTCTTGGGGGTTGGTGGTGGCGGAGCAGCCCTCGCCCGTGTATTCGAGCGTGAGCGACGTTACCTTGCCCTCGCAGCCCATGCCGCTGGACGGTTGACCGCGCACCTTGCAGTGCTTCTCGATCTCCAGCTGGCAAGGCTCGTGGACCGTGCAGTCATTGCGGCAGGCGTCAGCGTTGTTCTCGTTGCCGTCGTCGCAAGGCTCGCCGCTGTCGACGATGCCGTCGCCGCAGTAGGGGGTGGTGCAGTCATTGCGGCAGGCGTCAGCGTTGTTCTCGTTGCCGTCGTCGCAAGGCTCGCC
>CAYNOM010000510.1:0-5184 GCA_964398415.1 uncultured Polyangiales bacterium
TCGGTCGCAACCGTGAAGCCGCTCTGCCCCACGTCCTCGAAGCCCTCGACGAGCTTACCGTTCAACATCACGCGCGCGTTCTTGCCGGCGATCAGATTGACGAAGCGATCGGAGTAGGTGTCGGGCGCCAAGAACACGTACGTGGACCGATATTGATCGACGGGAATCGCGAGGCCCATCGCCGGATCACCGTCGCGCAAGGAAGCGCCCTGCCCCACCAGAAACTGCGCGACCATGATGCGCTTCTGCGCGTTCACGAACACGTGCTCTGTCGTCTCGATCTCGATCGACTCAGAGCGCGCTAGCGTCACCGGTGGATGCACCTCCGGATCGAAGCGGATGAGGTTGTCGTCGTCGCCCGACACCACGCGAAACACGTGTTTCTCCGCGTCGAGCGCGCGCGGGCGCGTGACCACGACCTGGCTGCCCCAGGTTTGAATGGGAAAGAGCGCCTCCTCGAGATGATCGCAAGCGGGCACGTTGAACGGGACGTAAGCGCAGTCGTGACCTGACAACGCCTGAAGCGGACCGTCGGCGTCGATCTGTGTGCCCGTGAGATCGAAGTCGGGTCCGGGATCGCACGTGGTCAGCGGACGCTGCGCCCCGCCGAAGCTGCCCAGCTCGCCCTCGCACGTGGTCGGAACATCGCTCACGAGCTGAAACACATCGCCCTGACCGAGGGTGACGCTGAGCTCGTCGCCGGGCAGAAAGCGCTCGAGCTGTCCGTCGTGCTCCCAGGTGGCGTAGGCGCTGGTTCGAATGCGCGCCGTCACAGGCTCCTTCTTCACGCCCACCAGCGTGACGAAGCCGGGCAAGCCCGCCCAGGCCTCGGTAAGCGGATCGAGCTGCATGAACGAGGGCCGCGAGACCGCGATGTAGTCGTCCGCGAGCGCGTGCACGGGCAGGAGCAACGACGCGTCGTTGGTGAAGGAGTTGCAGCGCTCGTCGCTCGTCGCGATGTCGACCGGCCCGACGCAATCGGTATCGTTGCGCTGGTACAGCAGCGGATTGAACTGGTGCACGGTGAGGGGCACGTTCGACACGACGTGATAGGCGCCGCCCGGCACGAGGCGCGAGGCAGGCGCAACCGACCCGCTGTTGCGCAGCGCAGGGTCGTAGTCGAGCTCGAAGACCTCGACGCTCTCGCGCGGGATGACGCGCTCCACGACGTCGCCCGGCCCGCCTTCCACACGCACCGTTGCGGGCACGAGGTTCGGGTTGGCCACGACGATGGCGGGGGCAAACACCGGGTCGAGCTGACTGTTCGACGTGAACACGGGAAAGTACTCGCAGCCGACGTACGACTTGTTCGACTCGGCAACTGCGCACAGGTCGCTACACCCGGCGGCCGAACACTGCTGCCCCTCCGCGCACTCTTTGATCACGTTGAGCGCGAGTCCGTCGGCCGTGCAGCGCGCAAAGGCGTTGTCCATGCAATCGAAGGACAGCGGCGTACAGCGAATGCAGCCGTGGGGTAGCTCGCATCTGAGCCCGTCGCCTGCACAATCTTCTGCGCTCTCGGTCTGGCCCGCGACGCAGCGCAACGCGCGCGCGCCGTCACACACGAGGCCGTCTGGCTGACTCGCACAGGCGTCACGCAGCACGATCGGCGCCGAGGGGGGCTTGGCCGTGTCGCCGCACGCACCCGAAAGCAGCACAAGGGCACACAACACCCCCATCTCGCGAGCAGCACACCCCATCGCTCGAAGCCTGACACGTTCGGCCTCGCAGCTGGAAGGAAGGTGCTCCGCCGTGACAGGCTAAGAGCAACGATGCTGCGCCGCGTCCCCAGCAGCCTGACATTGGCTGTACTCATCTCGTGCTCCTGGGCTTGCACGGAGCCCGCGGCACGCGTGCGCACTTCCACGCACACGCGACCCCTCCCGGCCCCTCGGCTCGCGGAAGCTCCCAGCATCATCGCGGCACCCGAGCCCGAAGGCCCCTCCGTCCACGCTGCGCAGACGGACGAGCCCGAGCCCGAGCCTCAGGTCTCAGGCAACAGCGCCGAGATCGATGAGCTCGTGGTGGAGGGCCTCGACGCGCTGATCGGGCGCGCCATCGCACGCGGTGAGCTGCCAGGCGCAGTCGTCGCGGTGGGCGATCACGCCGGCATCCGCAGCCTGCGCGCCTTTGGCTCGCGCACCGAAGGCGAGACGATGACGGTCGACACCGTGTTCGACCTCGCGTCCGTGACCAAGCCTGTCGCCACCGCGAGCGCGCTGATGAAGCTCGTCGAGGAGGGGCGCGTGCGCCTCGACGATCGCGCCTCGCTTTACCTTCCCGAGCTAGCGACGCCCGACAAACGAAGCATCACGCTGCGCATGCTGCTCTTACACACGAGCGGTCTGCCCTCCGTCAACCCGCTCGCCCACTACGAGCAGGGACGTGACGACGCGCTGTCCCAGATCGGCCGCACGAAGCTCCTGCACACGCCGGGCAGCGCCTATCAGTACAGCGATCTCGGCTTCATTGTGCTCGGCGAAGTGGTGGCACGCGCCGCGGGCATGGGGCTCGACCAGGTGGTCAGCGAACGCATCCTCGCCCCGCTCTCGATGCACGACTCGTCGTTTGGTGTGCGCGATGCACGGCTCACCCGCACGGCGCCCACGGAGGAGCGCGATGGCCGCGTGATCCGTGGCGAGGTCGATGATCCACGCGCCTATCGCCTGGGGGGGGCCGCGGGCAACGCCGGGCTCTTCTCGACGGCGAGCGATCTGTCGCGCTTCGCCCGCATGCTGCTCAATCGCGGCTCGCTCGACGGGCAGCGCGTGTTCGAAGCGCATACCGTCGACATGTGGCTCAAACCCGTGGCGATCCACGACACCACGCGCACCCTCGGCTTCGACGTGCAGAGCAACCATGCGCACGGCAAGGGCACGCTGATGTCGAGTCGCGCCGTTGGGCACGGGGGCTACACGGGCACCCAGCTGTGGATCGACCCCGAGCGCGATCTGTTCGTCATTCTGTTGACGAATCGCGTGCACGCAGGGCCGCAGGGCACCATCCATCCTCTGTCCGGCAGCATCACCGATCTGTGCGTCGCCACGGTCGATCACGAACGCGAGAGTTTACCACGCGTGCTCGTCGGCATCGACGTGCTCGAGGCCGAGGCGTTTGCGCGCGTGCGCGGCAAGAGGCTCGCCCTGCTCACCCACCAGGCGGCCCGAAATCGCCGGGGCGTGACCACCCTCGACAGACTGTTGGCAGCACCTCAGGTCCACGTGCGCGCCGTGCTCGCGCCCGAGCACGGTCTGTCGAGCAATCGTGAAGGGCACGTGGGGCACGCTCGCTACGGTGAGCGGCAGATCCCCGTGTTCAGCCTGTTCGGAAAGACGCGACGGCCCGCGCCTCACATGCTCTCCGGCGTCGAGCTCGTGGTGATCGACCTCGTCGACGTGGGCACGCGCTTCTACACGTACATGTCGACGGCGCTCGCCACGCTCGAGGCTGCCGCCGAGCTGAACATCCCCGTCATGCTGCTCGATCGCCCCAACCCGATCGGCGCCGACACGGTGGAAGGGCCCGTCAGCGAGCCCGATTTCGAGAGCTTCGTCAACTATCACCCGCTGCCGCTGCGACACGGCATGACCCCCGGAGAGCTGCTCGGCTTCCTTTCTCGAGAGCGCGGCCTCGGCACGCCCCTGGAGGTCGTGCGCATGCTCGGCTACCGCCGCGACGCGCGCTTTCCAGAGCTCGGCCTCACCTGGTATCCGCCATCGCCGAATCTATTGCGCTACGAGCAAGCCCTGCTCTACCCCGGCACCGCGATCGTCGAGGGCACGAACGTGTCGGTCGGCCGCGGCACCGCGCGCGCGTTCGAGGTGATTGGGGCTCCATTCATCGATGGCGAGGCGCTCGCGCGAGAGATCAGCGCCTTCCCGCTCGAGGGCGTTCGCGTCGCGGCCACGCACTTCACGCCACGCATCGGACCCTACGCAGGCCAACGCGTCGCGGGCGTCTCCTTCGAGGTGTCGACCCCCGAGCGCTTCAGCGCCGTCAAGCTCGGGTTGGCCGTGGCGCGCGCCCTGCATCGCCTGTATCCCGACACCTGGGAAAGCTCTCGCCTGGCGAAGATGGTCGCCCATGGCGAGACGGCCGCCGCCGTACTGTCCGACGTCGCCCCCGATCAGCTCTTCGCGCTGTGGCAGGCCGAGCTCTCGGAGTTCGAGAGCGCGCGAGCCCAGGTCCTGCTGTACTGAAGAGCTGACTTTGAGTGAACAAACACCACCCCAAGCATTGACAAACTCTGTAGCGGGATCCATGGTACCGCAGAGTAGGAGCTGGGCTCCGAAGCTGGCGCGGATTCACGGAGCGAGGTTGCGTCATGTTGAAGAACTTCTGGTACGTGGCTGAAGAGAGCTCGAACGTGACGGACAAGCCCGTCCATACGCGTCTGCTCGGACAAAACTTCGTCCTGTTCCGCGATCAGAGCGGCAAGCTGTCGTGCTTGAGTGACGTGTGCGTGCATCGCGGGGCCGCGCTGTCGCAGGGCAGAGTGGTCAACGGCTGCGTCGAGTGCCCCTATCACGGCTGGCAATACAACGGCGAAGGCGAGTGCACGAAGATCCCCGCGCAGCCCGACAACGGCAGAAAGGGCATCCCGAAGAAGGCGCGGGTCGACAGCTATCCGGTGGAGGAGCGCTACGGCTGGGTGTGGGTGTTCGTCGGGGATCTTCCGGTAGAGCAACGTCCGCCGATTCCGGAGTTTCCCGAGTACAGCGACACGAAGAACTGGCGCTGCATCCGCGGCGAGTGGAACTGGGACGCAGATCAGGCACGCGTGATCGAGAACGGTATCGACTTCGCCCACGCGCCATTCGTGCACGCGGGAAAGTTTGGTGATCCAAACGAAGCGGAGATCGAAGACTTCGAGGTGGAGACCCACGAGTGGGGCGCGACGGCGTCGGTTCACTACAACCCGCCGACGCCGAAGGGCCTGTGGAAGGTGCTGCGCAGGCACAACTCCGAAAACGTTCGCAAGGTCGTCGCAAGGCCCGGCTTTCACATGTCGGGTGGGTTGATGCGCCTCGAGGTGCAGATCACGCCGAAGATGAAGATGATCATCTACGACGTGAACACGCCGATCGACGAGGGCAAGACGAAGACGCGCTGGGTGATGGCGCGTAACTTCTTCAAGGGCAGCTGGGCCGATTCGGACGCGCGTCGGCGCACCCTCGCCATCTT
>CAYNOM010000511.1:0-5170 GCA_964398415.1 uncultured Polyangiales bacterium
CGCCACCTACAACGGCCTCGCCGCCTACTTCGAAGTCCAGAACACCACCGCCATCGTGGACGACTACGCCTTCCCCGGCGGCACCGGCTCCCAGTCTCCCGCCGCCACCTCCGTGGTCGCCGACACCAGCTGGTCGAGCGCGTCGTAGGTGAAGACCGCATCGAGTCGGTGCGGCTGACCCATGTTTGCGCTGCGATCTTGGATCGCGGCAAGCTGACCGTTGTAGCCGCGGCGATAGCGCAGGTTCTGCACTCCGATGCCGTCAGCAGGTTCGGCATCGCAAGGCACACCCGACGCCCTGGTCGTCAGCGTCGCCGTGAGCTGTGAGCGCTGGTTGAAGCGACGGCAGGTCCGCAAGCCGTTGCCGTGGTTGCCCGCGGTGAGCAGCCCACGCGCATCGTACTCGAGTTTCGACACGATCTGCCGTGCCTGCCCTCCAAAGCTCGCGCCAATCGCCTCGGGCAACCGTCGGCCGTTGTACTGATAGGAGAGGGTCAGGCCCGACGGCGCATCCACCGTGACGGGAAGATCGTCTGCCGTGTACTCACGAACTCTGCTCCGGAAGATGTCCCGACTCTGCTCTCTGAAGTTCGAGAGGACAGGATTCCACAGCGCTCGCGCAGACTCGCGCTCCCTGCCGTAGATGTCGTAATCGTAATAGTCGGCCCCAGTGGGATACTCCACCCACGAGAGCCGACCACGCAGATGCTCCGCATCAGGCAAGGGCCCGTCAGGGTCGGCCTCATCATAGTGGTACCGATAGACGCGGTCTGGCTCTCCATCAGCCTGCCTCGTTGCGCGGCGCAATAGGGGCCGGTTTGCTCGGCCGTATTGCCACTCGACGCGCTGCCCCAGCGCATCCGTACGCGCACGCAGATTGCCCACGTCGTCGTACTCGAATTCCACGAGACCGAGATTCGGGTCGCGCAGCCACGATTGTCGGCCGAGCGAATCGTAGGCGTAGTGGCGGCGGTACCGGTCTGAGTGTCGCGGGGCGGTCGCCTCCGGTGACCACCCTGGATCAGCGATCGCGGTGATGCGCCCTGCCGCGTCATAGTCGTAGCGCCACATCGAGCGCTGAAGGTCCCCCCGTCGTTCGTAGGTCTTCTCGACGGTGCGGAGTCTTCCCTGACCGTCGGCGCGTGAGATGACGGGGTGCTGCCAGCTACCTTCGGTGGTGTCTTGCTCGTTGTAGACTCGGGTTTCCAGCGGCAAGAAGACGGTCTGCACGTAAGTGCGTGGCAAGTCACTCGTGGCGGGCGAGTATTGGTGTGTTTGCCGCCCGAGCGCATCGTAGAAACCTTCGATGAAGGGGACGCGATCTCCTGGGCGCTCGAGCTCGGGAATGTTGCTCGCGAAGCGTTGGTACTTGCGCGCCACCGCGCCGCGCGCCGTCTTGTCGACCCACCCCTCGACGATGTACCCTGCTCCCAGCTCGCCTTCGGTCTTCGTTTGCCGTTCGACGCCTTGACCATCGGTGTAGGTGTAGGAGCGTACGTAGCTGCCTTGTCCGGCTCGGCTCACGAGGGCATCGACGGTCGTCACCGACACGGGCGACTCTGGCGTCCCGTACGTATAGCGATACCGCACCTGAGGTCGCTCGAAGGTGTCCTCGGGGCCGACGATCTCCGTGAGACGCCCTAGCGCGTCGTAGCGAGCTCTCGTCTCGAGCCCGTTGCCATCGCGCGCCCACGTGAGGCCCCCAAACGCGCGGTCGTAGACGCCCTCGAACTCGATGGCACCAACCTCCACGAACGCACGCTCGAGGACCGTGAAGCTGCCCGTGTCGTCGTACTCGAGCTGGACCTCGTTTCCATTCGCGTCGAGCAGCGACGTCGGATTGCCGTGGCCGTCGTGGCGCGTGCGCTTGACGTCGACCCAGCGGCTCTCCTCCGCAAACCACGCTTGCTCCTGAGTGGCCAGCCCGTGGCTCACTTGGCCAGGCGGCAGCCCTCGATACGGAACACCACCGTCGTACAGCGTGCGCGTGGATTTCAGCACCCGGCCGCCGAGCTGGCGCGTGCGCGAGGCGTAGCTCAGGCCGACGATCCAGCGTTCCGTGTTGTAGATCGACTCAGACTCGGTGACCGTCTCGTCGTCTCCCACGCGCACGTCGAGCATCGACAGCGCGATAGGCGCCCCCGGCTGATGCCCGCCTGCGATCCCCACTTCGCCGAAGTTGGTCGTCCGCAGCGGGTTTCCCCAGTCGTCGTACTCGATGCGAGAGGCCGTGAACCGCGGCTCCTGCGTGCCCTCCCATGCGCCCTGCAAGACCAGCGGCTGCACGGCGAAGGCCACGAGCTCGTCCTTGGCCGCGTCGAGATCTGCGTAGCGGCTGCAGCGCGGCAGGATCTGCCGACTGACACCGATCAAGTCCTCCTGGCACAGCCAGCGCAGCTCCCACTGCGTCTCGGTGCTCGCGAGCAAAGCTCCACCTTCGGTGCGCTGGAGCTGCAGGAAGGGCTTACCCTTGAGGATCTCCTCGTCGGCCCCATTCAGCGGGTTTCGACCCACGTGCATGTGGGTCTCGGTGACGAGCGTCTCGTGGTGGCCATCCCCGTGCTCGGTCGTGGTCACCTGACCGAAGCCGCGGAACTCGCGCTCCTTCCCGTCGTAATAGCCGTCGCGATAGACGTAGGTGGTGCGCGTCTCGGTGGCCTTGAAGCCCAGCTTGTCGAGGCTGTCGGTGGTGCGGATCTCGCTCAGCACCGGTACCGGTGAGCGCAAGGGGTGACGCCAGGGTTCGCCGTTTTCCCGCGCTTCCACCGCGTACGACGTCGACGAGCGGTAGCTGAGCGTGGTGACGGCGCCCATGCCGTTGTCGACGCGCGACAGAAGGCCCGCGTTGGGCTCGCCCATCATGTCGAGGTAGAGCAGCTCGTCGCCCGTCGTGTACCAGACGAGGTCGCGGCTGCCGTTGCCGTTCATGTCGGCGAAGAGCAGCTTGCGCGTGGTGGAGACGCTGGGCAGACCGTAGAAGTCGCCGCGCTTACCCGTGTAGGCGAGGTCGCCGTCGTTGAGATAGTAGGTGGCCCAAGAGCCCGACACGCGCACGATGTCGGTCTGACCATCGTGGTTGACGTCCTCGAAGTGAAACTCGCTCGGATCGCCCGACGGCACGTTGGCCATCGTCTGCTCGCGCGCGTAGCGCCCCTTACCCAGGCCAAACCACACCCGCACGCGGCTCGCGGTGTAGTCGAGGCCATTGAGCACGAAGTCGAGCTCGCCGTCCCCGTTGAAGTCGGTGAGCATCACCCGCGGATCGCGGAAGTCGACGTCGGCGGGGAGCTCCTCGATCGCCTCCTCGACCAGCACGTCGTCGAGGTTGAGCAGGATCGTGTCCCTGCCTGGCTTTTGCCAGATCAGGTCGATGCGACCGTCGCTGTTGAGGTCGCTGAGCTTGAGGCGCGGATCGCCGAAGTGAAAGCCACCGGCCCGCGTATCGAGCTCGACGGGCGCACCGTAGCCGGTGAACACGCCGTGTTCGATGGGCCCGGCCGGGTAATAGCGAAAGCGCTCGCCCTGGGGATGCACGACATCGCGAAAACCGTCCCCGTTCAGGTCGGCAAACTGCACGCCCGCTTCGAGCAGGTGTCGATCGGGGCTGTTCTCGAGTCGGACCCGGCGCACGTCGAAACGTCGTCCGTCGAGGTTTGGGTAGTAGTGGTAGTCGCCCGCGACGCCGTAGATGAGGTCGGGCAGGCCATCGCCGTTGACGTCGTCGAGCTCCGCCAGGCCATCCACGAGCCCCTCGAGGGGCGGCAGGCTCTCCATGGCCACGAGCGCGCCGCTCTCGCGGCTGTCGGCCAGGTACTCGAAGCGCAGCGTGGGCAGCGCGAGCTGGCCGCCCTCTCCCGTCATGCGCACGGAGCGTAGGAGCGAGAACAAGAGCGAGTTGCCGTAGCCGAGCTCGTAGGTGCGGAGCAGCCGCTGAGCGTGGCGCACCGCGATGCGGCGTAGGCGCAGTTGCGTGCGGCACTCATCGCCATACCGGTAGTCGGTGAAGACGTCGGGTCGCGCCTCGTAGAGCAGCTCGACGTGATTCTGAAACTCAGGTGCCGCGTGGAGCTGGTAGTGAATCGAATCGAGGTAGACGTGGCCTGCGTCGCGCAGGTACTCGTAGCGCGTGAAGTGCCCGAAGCGGTCCTCCTGCCGCGCGATGAACCACTTGTAGGCCCGGCCGAGCGACGTCTGCCGCGACGCCTCGCTGGTTCCGAGCAAGGCGCGCTCGCCCGAGGGAAAGTGCACGGTCCAGGAGTCCGCCGTGGCATGGCGCTCGAAGAGTACGAACGCACCCTCGTTCTTGAGCCGGTACAGCCCTTCGCCCGTGTTGACGCGCACGAGCTCGTCGTTGATGCCAGGGCCCGACACGCTGAAGCGGTCGTCCTCGTCGAAGTCGGGCGCGCCCTTGTCCGTGCTGCGATAGATGTGCAGCACCGGCAGCTGCCAGCCCACGCCGAGCTCGCTCTTGCCCGAGCCGCCCGAGTAGCCGATGGACAGTGAAGGCTGAAGGAATCCGGGCGGCAGCTCGATGCCCACCGAGTAGCTGCCCGTGCCGGTGGCGAGGTTGGGCTCGAACGACTCGCCGAGTCCCTTGAGGGACGTCGGCCCGCTCGGCAGCTTGACCGTCTGCGCCGTCACGCCCGCGGGCTTGTCTGCACGCACAGCCGACGAAGGGAGCGTAAGGCACAGCGCAGCCAGCCACGGGAGAAGCCTTGCGAGGCCTACCGCATGCATCCGCGTTGCGTTCGATGGGAGGGAGGTGCGCATCTCAGTCACGATGCGCCGACGGGCGCGGCCTCAGGCTCTGCCCGTGGCGCGCCTCAGTTCGTGGTGATGGGGCGATCGTTGTAGCGGAAGTAGAGGACGATGTCCTCGATGATGGGCTTCTCGTCGGCCGCGCGTCCGTCGCCCACGATCCACTTCTGCCCCTGATCCAGGTACGGGATCACGAGACGCCAGTCGGGCGCTCCGAGGCTGCGGTCTCGGGCGAAGTAGTGAAAGCAGCCTTCTTGGCCGTCCACCGAGGCCGGATCGCTCAGCAGGTGATTGTTGATGCAGGCCGGCAGCTCGCCCGATTGGCTCAAGAACGAGGGTGGGTTGTCGAGCTGGCCCAGTGCATTGTTGGGCGTCCAACCGACGATGTAGGTGCTCACCTTCGACTCGTAGG
>CAYNOM010000512.1:0-5165 GCA_964398415.1 uncultured Polyangiales bacterium
CGCAATCGGAGACGCCCTGCTGGCCTTCCGGGGGGCTGCCGCCAAGCGGGAAGCTGAGAAGAAGCTCCTCGCCGAAGCCGAGCTCGAAAAGGGTCTCGGCGTAACGATCGATCTGGGCCTTGTGAGCCAGGCGCGCTCGCCATTCGTGCGGGATGGCCGACTCACCGAAGAACGCCCCGGCGAGCTCGAGATCGAACGCATCCGCGTCACCCTCGCCGTGCGTGCCGGACGCTTTGCCGAGGCCCTGTCCGCCCAGCGCGCGGTGGTCCGCATCCTCAGCGAGTCTGGCGTAGAGCTGAGCACGCTCGACGACGCGCGCGCCGCCGAACAGGCGCTCGCGCTCCTCAACGGAACGAGCGACCGCGCACGCTCGAAGGACGTCTGCAAGAGCCACGTCTCGCAGATCCGCAGCGCCCTCGCCCGCTGCCCGTGACCTTCGATGGAGCCTCAGGGCCGCGACTGCTAGATCGTCTCCGCCTTGCGCGCCATTCCCTTCATCGCTTTCTTCGCTTCCGGTGCCTCGAGCCTGATCTTCCAGGCGCTATGGACGCGCATGTTGCACCACGTGTTCGGCGCCACGAGCGTGGCGATGAGCACGGTGCTCACGGCGTTCATGGCGGGCCTTGGGCTAGGCGCCTATTGGTTTGGCAAGCGCAGCCAGCGCATGCGTCAGCCGCTCATGGTGTACGCGATCTGCGAGGTCGCCGTGGCGCTGATCGCCATCGCGATCCCGCTCGTGGTGCGCCCCGATGGTTTTCTCGCCGTCGTGAACGCCTTCCTGCGTACGACCTTCGGTGCCGACAGCGCCGCCTTCATGTTTTCGCGCTTCGCCTGCGTGTTTCCGCTCTTGATCGTCCCGACGACGCTGATGGGCGGCACCCTACCGCTGCTGTCCCGACACTTCGTCGAGCGCACCGGCAGCGCAGACAGGGCGAGCGCCCTCGTCGGGGCCCTGTACGCGGTCAACACCTTCGGTGCCGTGTGCGGCACGCTGCTCGGCAATTTCGTGCTGATGCCGACGATTGGGGTGTACGCGACGAACCTGGTCGCCGTGGGCATGAATCTGCTGCTCGCCGTGCTGATCTTCGCCTTTCGCGCGCGCCTCACGCCACACGCCGAACAGCTCGCGAGCGGCCAGGTGAGGGTCGGGGAAAGCGCCGAGGTCCAGCCCCTCGAAGCAAGGAGTGCAGAGCTTTCACCGTTCGTACGCCGGGTGGCCGTGTGGACGTTCGGCGTGTCGGGCGCCTGTGCCCTCGCCTACGAGGTGGTGTGGTCGCGGGCGCTGTCGATGGCGATAGGGTCGTCGATGCAGTCCTTCGCGCTGATCCTCGTGACCTTCCTGCTCGGCATCGCCGGGGGCAGCGCGCTGATCTCGTCCGAGCTCTCTCCACGCCCACGCACCTCGAGCCTCGGCCCCATGCTCGGCCATGCCGTGGCCGCCGTGCTGCTCGCACTGCTTGCGCTCTCACCAGCGTTTCTGTTGTCCCAGCCCAGCTTCGCCCTCGCGGGCTTCGGGATCGCGGTGGTTTGCACCGTGATCGTGATGCTCGGTGCGCGAGAGAGAGCACGCCGTGATCAGTTGATCGGCGGAGATCCCAGATCGGGTCTCGAGCAAGCCTCTTTGATCTTGCTCGCCCTGCCCTGCGCCATCGCGCTCATCGAGTGTGTGCGCTTCGGGACGCGCACCTCCACGCTCTCGGCCGCCGCCCAACACGGGTATCTGCCCTTCATCGCAGCCAGCGTGGTGCTCTTGATCGCCGGCTTTCTCGCCATCGGGATCCTGCTGAAGCATCGCCTGTTGTTGCTCGCAGGCTGCATGCAGCTCGCGATCGCGCTTTCGACCTTCGTCAGCTACCTGTTTCAAGACGAGATCCCCTATGCCTTCGCGCGCATGGTCAGCTCGGTTCGCGACCTGCCCGAGCACGTCGGCACCGTACGCTTCTTCATGTTCCTCGCGGCAGGTCTGTGCACCCTGCCGGCGACGCTGGGCATGGGCGCGATGTTTCCGATCACGCTGCGGATCTGGTCGTCGGGAGGCGAACGCGTGGGCGAGGACGTGGGCGTCGTCTACTCCGCCAACACCCTGGGCTCCATCTGTGGCGCATGGCTGCCGGGCTTCGTGCTCATGCCGCTCGTCGGCATGGAAGCCACGTTGCACGCGGGCATGTTGATCAATGCTGCGCTTTCAGCGCTACTGCTCGGGCTCGACATTCGCGTCACGCGCCGGGCCGCTCAGCGCAGCCTCGACCTCGACCTCGCGCGTCCATGGCTTGCACGCGGCCTTCTTCTCGCCACCACCGCCTGCGCGGCGGCACTGTTCTTTGCGCTGCGCGACGTGCGCTCACCTTTGCGCTGGAACCTCTCCCACATGACGCTCGGCGCATTTCGCGTATCGCTCGCGCAGAGCGTCTTGAACCCCACGAGCTGGGGCGAGCCCGACCTCGTCTACTATCGCGACGGCGTGTCGACCACCGTCTCCGTCGAACGCTGGGGACGCCATCTCTCGCTCAAGAACAACGGCAAGGTCGATGCCTCGAACGGCGACGACATGCCGACGCAGATCATGGTCGCAGCCTACCCGCTGCTCCTGCATCCGCGCGCCACCGAAGACCTCGACGTCGTCATCGTCGGTTTCGGCTCGGGCGTCACCGTGGGTGCAGCGCTGCAGTTTCCCATCCGCCACGCCGACGTGATGGAGCTCGAGAAGGGCGTCGTAGAAGCCGCGGTCGACTACTTCTCCGACGTCAACCACTTCCGCCGCACGCTGAAAGACTTCCCGTATCTCGAAGAGCCGCGCCTCGCCCTGTACAACGACGACGGGCGCAACTTCCTCGCCGCCGCCAACAAGCGCTACGACATCATCATCAGCGAGCCCTCGAATCCATGGATCACAGGCGTATCGGACCTGTTCACCGTGGACCACCTCCGCATCAGCAAAGCGAAGCTCGCTCCCGGCGGCCTGTACTGCCAGTGGGTGCAGCTCTACGAGATGAGCCCCGACAACATCAAGACCATCTACCGCACCTTCGCCTCCCAGTTCGAGCACGTGGTCGCCTTCGCGGCCGAGGAGCTGTCGAGCGACACCATCCTCGTGGGCTCCGATGCGCCGATCGCCTTCGACCTGCCGCACCTCGCCCGCTCGCTAGAGAACCCGACCATCGCGAAGGAGCTCGAGCGCGCCTACGTGCACTCGCCGTACGACGTGCTGAGCCGCACCCTGTTCGCGAGCAAGGCCGAGATCCTGAGCTTCGCGCAGCGCGAGGAGCGCCTCGTCGACGGCAAGTGGCAGCACAACATGCGCTCCACCGGCTCTCTGCCCTGCCCGGCCGAAAGCTGTCGACGCACGCCAGCGCCGCTCAACACGGACGACAACATGTGGATCGAGCTGCGTGCCCCCGCCGATCTCATCGGCTTCTCGCGGTACGAGGGATATCTGAGCACATTCTATGGACCCGAATGGCCCTACGGCGAGCTACTCGGACGCGTTCGAGGCCTCGACACCGAACCGGAGCGCGCAGCACTAGCGCTCTCGCTCATGGCCCACGGTCGTAAGCCCCGCGCACTCGCCATGGCACGCGCGCTCGACCCCGCAGCAGACAACGAAGTGCGCACGGCGCGACGCACGATCGAGCTCTTGCTCGAAGACGGACACGAGCCCGCTGTTTCCTTCGAGCCCCCCATGCCCGGCCCCCAGATGACGCGCGCGATGCGTGCGCGTTTCGACGCGGCCGCCCGCGAGCTCACCGAGCTCACCCGCGCAGGGCACTACGCGCGCGCCCTGTCGGTGATGGAGAGCCTGCCCGCCCCGCTGCGCGTGATGAGCGGCCCTGGCTTTCGCTTCCTCTACGGCTATCTGTTGTACGAAGCAGCAGGCGACGACCGAGCGCTACTGAAGAGCGCGATCGAGCAGCTCGAGGACTCGATCCGGCGCGACGAGGTCTACACGCGCGCGCATCCCGAGCTCTACTATTTCCTCGCTCGCGCCCAAGCGGCGGCTTCGAGCTTCGACAAGGCCGTACGCAACATGCGCACGTATGTCGAGCTCACGTCGCTCGTGACGAGTCACTGACCGATGCGTACCCCTTTACGCACCTCGTCAGGCGGTCAGTGCGTAGCGGCGGCGCCACCTACCGGGCAGCATTCACCACTCACCTCCGATTTCACCAATGAATTCAGCAATGCAATCGTTCTTGCAGCCGCGTTTGGGTCCGGCACGAAAGCTGCTTTGCTCACGCGACATGACGAAGCAAGACACCCAGCGCGCGGTCGAGATCCTCGCCAAGTCCGTGTACCGGGACCTGAAGCAGAACGGCTATGCGCGAGCCGACATCGTGGCGTTCGCAAGCAGCATCCTCGAGCAGTTGACCAACGACGCGAAGAGCGAAGCGCCCGAAGCCGCGGCCAACGGCGCCGCCTGAACGCACCACGCTTCGTCACCCAGGCCAGGCACGACCCAGGCCAGGCACGCAGATAGCATCTGGTACTCCAAGCAACACCGCCGAGCGCCCCGCACAGGTCGCTTTGACGGTGTTTTTGCGTGCTTGACCTTGGAAAGCAACAGCGGTACGAAACGCGCGCGTGTGAGCTAGGCCAAGGGGAGACCAACATGGGTACGAAGATCGCAATCAATGGGTTCGGCCGCATTGGACGCTGTGTCGCGCGCGTGCTGTTCGACGGCGCCGAAAAGGACATCGAGCTCGTCGCGATCAACGACCTGACCGACGCGCCGACGCTCGCGCACCTCATGCAATTCGATTCGGTGCACCGCACCTACAAGCACGAGGTCAAGGCCGAGGGCAATGGCATCGTCATCGGCGGCAAGCACGTGCCGATCTACGCAGAGCGCGATCCCGGCAAGCTCCCTTGGAAGGAGCTCGGCGTCGACATCGTGCTCGAATGCACGGGCATCTTCCGCAGCAAGGCGAAGGCCGGCGCGCACATCACCGCCGGCGCGAGCCGCGTGATCGTCAGCGCCCCTGGTGAGAGCGACATCGACGCCACCTTCTGCGTCGGCATCAACAGCGACTCGTACGACGCGAGCAAGCACACCGTCGTGTCGAACGCCAGCTGCACCACGAACTGCCTCGCTCCGATGGCCAAGGTGCTGCAAGACAGCTTCGGCATCGTGAAGGGCCACATGGTCACGGTGCACAGCTACACCAACG
>CAYNOM010000513.1:0-4205 GCA_964398415.1 uncultured Polyangiales bacterium
GTGACGACGCTCAGGTAGCTCTCGGGGCTGCGTTCAAACCGCTCGGCGCAGCCCGCGGAGCAGAAGTACAGGGGGGTTCCCTGATACTCGACCTTGGCTCTCGTGTTCGTGTCGTCCACCAGCATCCGGCACACGGGATCCACGTGCTTGAAGGGCGCCGCCGGCCCCTCGAACATGAGCTCGTAGAGCGCCACCGGCTCGAGGATGTGCTTCAGGCGCACCGTGCCGAGCGGAAGCGTGCGCGCGAGTCGCTCCGCCGTGACAGCCTCGGCCACCTGCTCGGTGCACAGCACCTGACCCGGCCGTGCGCTCTCCATCACGCGCGCAGCGAGATTCACCGCATTGCCGAAGTAGTCCTTGTCGCGCAGCACCGCAGCGCCTCGATGCAGCCCGACCCGCACGGCGGGGAAGTCGCTCTGGGAGGCCACTTTTCGTGTGAGCTGCTCCGCGACGCGCAGGGCGTCTCGAAGCCCCGGAGCGACGATCATGACGCCGTCGCCGAGTGTTTTCACGAGCTCGGCGTCGCCCAGGGCGTTGCGCGTGAGCTCGTGAAACTGCGTGGCAACGCTCGCTGCCCCTTCGTCGCCATGGGCCTCGGTGAGGGCCGTATAGCCAGCCAGATCGGCGAAGACGAACGTGTATTCGGCGCGGTGCACGGGGCGCAGCATACTGGAAGCCGCCCGACCAAGCCCACGGCCGGTACGCCCCGGTTGACTCGGCTACCAGAAAGTCGGAAGATTGACCGATGGGTTAGCTAGCTTGCCGAGCGGTTGCCTGGCACCTGTGGTGGCCGGGCGGGCGCGGCCCAGCTCCGCTGTGGAGGTCCTGTCGTGGGCGAATGGTTCCCAAAACAAACCCTAGGCTCGCTTCCGGCAGAGGCCGCGGCGCGTTGGGGCAGTCGCGAGGCGCTCGTATACGAGGCGAAGCGCTTCACCTTTTCCGAGCTCGACGCGGAGGTCGACCGCATCGCCAAGGGCTTGATCGCCATCGGCGTCGCACCCGAGGACAAGGTCGGTCTTTGGATGACCAATCGTCCCGAGTGGATCTTTCTGATGTACGCGGTGGCCAAGGTCGGTGCCACGCTCGTCCCGCTCAACACCCGCTACCGCACCGCAGACGTCGGCTACACCATTCGCCAATCGGACACGAGCACCCTCATCACGCTCGATAGGTCTGGGCCCGTCGACTACATCGGCATGCTCGAGGAAGCGATAGTCGAGCTCGAGACGGCCGATCCGCGCGCCCTGTCGGCCTCCGCCTTTCCGGCGCTGAAGCGCGTGATCCTGGTCAGCGACGATCCGGGTCAGAAGCGCGGAGGCACCCTGCCCTTCGCCGAGCTGATCGAGCTCGGACAGCGCATCTCGGACGCCGAGCTCGAGGCCCGCGCCGCTTCCGTCGATCCCGATGGACTCCTGGTGATCGGCTACACGTCGGGCACCACGGGCGACCCCAAGGGCGCGATGCACTCGCACGTGGCGATTCGCAACGTGACCGATTGTGCAAACCGGCTCGGCATCACGTTCAACGACGTGATCCTGAACTACTTGCCCATGTTCCATCTGTACGCCTATTCGAGCTGCGCCATGATGTCGCTCGTCACGGGCGCCAAGCAGGTGCTGATGGATACCTTCGATGCCGAGCTGACGGTGAAGCTCGTCGAGCGCGAAGGGGGCACCATCTTGCACGGCTTCGACACGCACTTTCGCGACATCATGGACGCAAAGAGAAGGCTCGGCCTGAAGCTCGACAGCCTGCGCCTCGGCACGTTTCCGGCAGGCAGCGCGGCGTCGCGGCCCATCGCGGAGCGCACCCAGACGGAGCTGTGCCCTACCGTGAGCGGCTACGGCATGACCGAGGTGTGGACCTTCTCCTCGCTCTCGTTTCCCTCGAGCACGCCCGAGCAGCGCATCGACGCGTCGGGCTTTCCCTCGGTCGGCTACGAGTTCCGCATCGTCGATCCCGACACTGGAAAGACGCAGCCTCCCGGCGTGCCAGGCGAGATCCTGATGCGCGGCTACATGATCACGAAGGGCTATTACCGGAAGCCCGAAGCCACGGCCGAAGCGATCGACGCCGAGGGCTTCTTTCACTCGGGCGATACCGGCCTCTTGCGCGAAGACGGTCACCTGCAGTTCATCGGCCGCTACAAAGACATGCTCAAGGTGGGTGGCGAGAACGTGTCGCCCGCGGAGGTCGAGGGCTACTTGCTCGCGCATCCCAAGGTGGCGCAGATCGCCGTCGTGGGCGCACCCGACGCGCGGCTGTCCGAGGTGGCCGTGGCCTTCGTGGTCACCAAAGGGTCGGGCACGTGCAGCGAGGCGGAGCTGATCGAGCACTGCAAGGGCAAGATCGCGAGCTTCAAGATCCCAAAGCGCGTCTTCTTCGTCGAAGCCCTACCAGAAACGCCCACGGGCAAGGTGCAGAAGCACAAACTGCGAGATCGCGCGAAAGAGCTGTTCGGCGCCTGATGGGCATCCGAGGTGGAGCACGAGATGGCTGAGAACGTGGACGACAACGCCGACAAGAGAAGCGGACGCTGGAACGACGCAGTCCTGACGCGCGACGAGCAGTACCGCCTCAAGCGCCAAGCCGTGATCCGAGAGGCAGGCCGCGCGTTCAGCCGCGAAGGCTTTCACGGCACCTCACTCGAGGACATCGCCAAGACGCTCAACGTGACGAAGGCGGCCCTCTACCACTACGTGAAGGGCAAGCACGAGATCCTCTACGAATGCCACAAGCTCGCGCACGACCTGGGCGATGAGGCCATCGAGCGTGCGCACATCGAGGGCAAGAACGGCCTCGACAAGCTCGTGCTGTTTCTCCTCAGCTACATCGAGACGCTCACGGGCGAGTTTGGATCGTGCGTGGTGCTGACCGACGTCGACTCCCTGCGCGCCGACGATCGACGCGACATCATCGCCCGCCGCGACAAATTCGATCAGTCGTTTCGTGGCATCATCCAGGAGGGCATCGACGACGGATCGATCCGAAGCTGCGATCCCAAGCTCGCCGATCTGTTGATCATGGGCGCCGTCAACTGGATCCCCAAGTGGTACTCGCCGAGCGGCGCGCGCACGGGACGCGAGATCGCGGAAGCCTTCGTCGCCATCCTCGTGAACGGCCTCGACGCGGGCCCCGCGAAATCGCAGTGACACGCATCGCGAACCGCGAGGCGCTGCTCGCCTCCGCGGCGGACTTGCAGGGCCGCGCACGCCGTGAGCTCGCGCTCGACCTGTTCGATGCCGCCCTCACGGCGGTCGAGCCGGTGCGCTGCACGCGACAGGCCATCCGCGAGCTCAGAGCAAGGGGCGAGCTCCCCGAGCGGGTGGTGCTCTTCGCCTTCGGCAAGGCGGCCAGGGGCATGGCGAAAGCAGCGCTCGCCGAGCTCGAGGTGACGACGGGCATCGTGATAGCGCACGAGGAAGGCGAGCTTTTCCCGCTGGCCGTGCGCTGTGGCGGCCACCCCGTTCCGGCACGAGATGCCCCTCGACACGGCGCCGAGGTGCTCGCCCTCGCCCGCTCGCTCGGCCCACACGACACGGCCCTCGTGCTCGTGTCTGGCGGTGGGTCGGCCATGCTCGAGCTGCCAGCGCCTGGCGTGAGTCTCGCAGACATCCAAGTGACGACCCGCACACTGCTCGCCTCAGGCGCAGACATTCGCGAGGTCAACGCCGTCCGAGCGGCGCTCAGTCAGCTCAAGGGCGGGCGGCTCGCGGCCGAGCTCGCACCTGCGCGTGTGGTCAACGTCGTGCTGTCCGACGTCATCGGCAGCCCGCTCAGCGCCATCGCGTCGGGCCCGACGGTCGCACCCGATCCCGGCGCCCCGACCGCCGCAGACGTGCTGCGTCGCTACGCGCTCGACTCCCTGCCGCAGGCGGTGAGCGTACTCGTGAGATCCGAAAGGCCTCCCTTACACGCAGGTTTCGATCACGTGACGAGCCTGATCGCCGCCGACAACCTCACCGCGCAGCGCGCGATGCTGCACGAGGCCGAGTGTCGCGGCGTGAGAGCCCTGCGGCGCGAGGCGGCCCTGCAAGGCGAAGCCAGACAGCTCGGGCCCCTGCTGCTGCGCGAAGCGCACGATGCGGGATGCGTGCTGATCGCGGGCGGCGAGCCCACCGTCACCCTCGGCCCGAGGTGCGGTCGAGGCGGGCGCAACCAAGAGCTCGTCCTGTCGGCGCATGCAGGCTGGCTTTCTGGCCTCA
>CAYNOM010000513.1:4215-5148 GCA_964398415.1 uncultured Polyangiales bacterium
GCACCGATGGCATCGACGGCGCGAGCGAAGCCGCGGGCGCACTGCTCGACGAACCCTTCGTGCGCGAAGCCGAGCGCCGTGCTCTCGATGTGGAAGCGGCCCTGTTCGCCCACGACTCGGCCAGCTGTCTGAGCAACCTCGGTGCCCAGCTGCTGACCGGCAAGACCGGCACCAACGTCGCCGACGTGTGCGTGGTGATTCCCAGCGCCGCACGCCTTCCCGCATCCGACACGCACTGACCAAACCTACGGGAGCGTGTGAGCAAAGTCTTTTTCGTACACCGTCAGTTTTGGTGGGCAGCCAAACTCGACAGTCCAAACCGGTCGATCTAGTGTAGCCCGCAAGATCGCTGGCATTGGGGGGTTGAACAAGCGCGAGCAGCCACGGGTGTAGCTCGTGGCGCCCCTGCCGCATCGCCCCCTCTTGCCCTCGCATGGTGAACTCGTGAACCCCGCCCCCCAGCTCAGCAGCATCGGCAAGTACCGCCTGATCGCGACCATCGGTCACGGCGGCATGGCTCACATCCACCTGGCCCTGATGGGAGGTGTCGCGGGCTTCAACAAGCTGCTCGTGATCAAGGCCCTGCGCGAGGACATCGCGGCCACGTCCGACGAGTTCGTGACCATGTTCCTCGACGAGGCCCGTCTCGCGGCGCGGCTCAATCACCCGAACATCGTGCAGACGTACGAGGTCGGCGAAGCCCAGGGGCGCTTCTTCATCGCCATGGAGTACTTGGAGGGCCAGTCGCTCAAGACGATCGAGCGTCGTTTGTCGCCGGGCGGTCTGCCCCTGACGTTTCAGCTGCGCGTCATCTCCGACATCGCCAAGGGCTTGCACCACGCGCACGAGCTGCGCGGTTTCGACGGCGAGCATCTCGGCGTCGTGCACCGGGATGTGAGCCCGCAAAACGTCTTTCTCACCTACGACGGCCAC
>CAYNOM010000514.1:0-5127 GCA_964398415.1 uncultured Polyangiales bacterium
CAGCGAGAGGTCGGCTCGAAGCCAGAGCGCGTCGTGATCTGCTGCAGGGCGAGTCAAGGCTGGTGTCGTCTTGGCGTCCCAGCGTGCCACCACACTTCCCCGCTCGATCAGACGCAACTCATCGAGCCCCATCCACTCCGGTGCCCATACCTCGGCCCGCAGCGTCAAGGGCTGTCCCGTGGCATGCGTGATCGCGTCCCCTGGTCCCGCTCCATCGGGAGTGCTCAGAGCCAAGAAGGGCCCCGTGGACGCCACCGTGCGGCCTGCCACGACCGCGTGGGCCACTCGCTCCGCGGTGGGGGGCTCGGAATCCAGGCGGACGAAGGTTCGCGCCACCCCGGCCTCGGGAATCCGATGGTGCGAGTCACTCACCCCGAGCGGCGCAAGGTCGCGGCCCGCGTTGGTCAGTGCGTACCAAATGGGCAGGAGCGCCTCGCGACTGCTCGCGCGCTTGCCGTTCTGAATCTCCATGGCGTTCGAGCGCCAGCTGAAATCAGCGCCCTCGGCGACCTCGCCGGTGACGAAATCGAATGCAGCGTCGCGAAAGGTCTGCCGTCCGTGCGCTATCTGAAACACCACCGCGCCGCGCGCCGCGTAAAAAACATAGGCATCCTCGAGGGCGCCGCCCCGCCACCAGCGCAGCCCACCGCCGCGATCCAGGTGGGGCGCTGGCTCGAGCGGCCAGAGCGTGTGATGGTGGCTCAACGGTCGCGTGAGCTCGACACCGACGATCGGGTGGATTCGGTGCGTGAGCGAGAGCCGGGAAACCGTCGGGCCGTAGTCGGCAAGCCTATCGTGATCGGTCATCACGGCCACGTCGAGGCCCTCGGCCACCGCCGTGATCATGCGCTCGGAGCGACTCGCGCGACCGTGCTGGCTGTCCATGCCATGCAGGTGGCTGTCGATCTCGACCCACCCCGGGTGGGCCACGCGGCGCGCGAGCGTGAAGACGTGCGTGCTCGCCTGGCCCGAGCGCACCTCGACGCCTGAGCGCACATCAACCGAAAAAGCGGGTCCGCGGCTCGCCGTGATCGTGTAGCGCCCGGGCGGCAGGTCGACATCGAGCTCGCCGTCGAGAGTCCAGTATACGAAGGCGGTGTCGTCGCTTTGGTAAGGTTCGCGTTCACCCACGGCGGCCAACGGGGGTGCGAGCTCGGTCTCGGCACTGAAGGTAAGCTTGGCCGGTAGGCCCTCGCCGCCAGCGTCGCGCACCCGCAGCCTGACCATGCCGGGCCGCGTCACCGTCAGGTCCTGATGCATCCGCTTACCCGCCTCCACCTCCAGCGCAACGGGTGCCGTGGCAGGGATGCCCTCTGCGAGCATGCGCGGGCGCCCGGGGACCTCCACGTGCTCTCCCTGGCCCCGTCCCGAGACGACGGCGAGATAGCTCCCCCTCGGCAGCGCGACGGAGAATGCCCCCGCTTCGTCGGTCAGGGCCTGTGTGACGACGCGTTCGACAGCGTCCGCGTCGAAGATCGTCACCCGGACATAGGGGACAGGTTTCCCGTCTGCGAGCACGCGCCCCTCTACGTGTCCGGTCTCGTCTGCCTCCGCACGCGACTCCGAGAGAATCTCCTCCACGTCGCGGCCGAGCGAGAGCAAGCGCGTGCGCATCATGCTCTCACCGGGAGAGACCTCGCTCGGCTCGATCACCACCTGAAAGAGCGCCGCATCCCCGCCGCCAAGCATGTCTTCGATTGTGCCGGAAACCAAGGAAAGTGGCGTACCACGCGCGTGAAGCAACACGGTCAACGGCAGCGTATCGTGACCTGCGCCGAGTGCCTGTGCTGCGCGCAGTGGACTGTGCAGGTCGAAGCCTGCAGGCAGTGACAAGGCAGACGCCTCGTCGCCGTCGAGCAAGGCAAAGTCGCCGATGGCGACCGTGACACTGTGCGCCGTGACATTGGTGACAGTGGTGGTGATCTCGAGGCTCCGACTGCCTGGATTCAGCGTGTAGACGAGCTCGACGTCGAGGCCGGTTTCGCGTGGCTCGGTTCGCAGCAGATTGACCACGTAAGGTACGGCCTCTTCGCGGCCGACGACGCGAACCTGGGCAGGGCCGCCATCCGATCCGTCGGACACGATGCGCACCGCATCGCGCGGGTTCACGACGCAGCCGTTCACTTGGGGAATGATCTCGCCCACTCCGTCGTAGGCCGGCAAGCCGGCAGGTGCGCGCAGCTCGGCATCCACGATCCAACCTGGAAACTCGACATAGCCATCGTGCGGCGATGGGCCCGCGATCACGAAGGAGACGACGTCGTTCTCGAGCAGGAGGTCTCCGGGTCTCGCGCCTTGCCCTTCGTGGGTTTGCACGATGTCTTCGGCCGTGAGCACGCGCGCGCGAGCCGGCCCAGGCATGCTTGCGTCTCCACCGCCGACCCTCGCATCCGGGGTCCCCGTGTCTCGCGCCGCGGCCGCGTCCGAGTGTTCGCCGGTGCACGACTCGAATCGCGAGTCGAGACAGTGCGGGCGGCGGTCACAGGCGCCGAGCGCAAACGCCGCGACGACCCACCACGTAAACCTAGAGCTGTGCCTGCGCTGGCCCTTCACGGGTTCGTGGCTCCTCTCGCGACGTTCCTGCCCTCTGTCTTCACGCCAACGGAGCCGCTCCTGGTCGAATCGTGTCACCCGCTGAGGGCCGTGTCACGGGCTTGTCGATAGCGCAACACCTTGTCCATTGCGCATGTCCGCATGCAAAGACCCACGCGCGAAGCACCGCGCAAGAGGGGCAATTACCGTGCAATCGCCGCTTGCGCAGCGCTCACGCGCATCGCGCGACACGCAGGCATGGGCCTTGCGTAGGGGCGATGCCGCGCCCTCGCGCCGTCGATCTGCTCCCAGCGCCTTGTCCGCGACCGAACCCATCCACCCTGAAAGAGACCTCATGCCCATCCCTCGCCTCACCTCCTTGATCCATGTGCCCACCTGGCTGGCCTACTTTTGCCTGCTCTGTATCGCACCCGCCGCAGCTCCTCGCGCCCATGCCCAGGATCTCACGCCGCACTGCGGCGGCCACAATGAGCCCGCTTGCCGCGAGCACGACCGCGCCCAGTTTTGGTCCTACTTCGGCTGCCCACCCGACAGCTTCCGCGACCCGCGTAACGGCGGCGAGTGTTGGTCGTGCCCGAGCGGCTACTCGCGCACGGTGCGCCAGGTGACTTCGCCCAAGGCTTGCGCCGTGCGCACGCGCGGCCCCTTCCACGCCGCGACCTACCGGGGCAAGCCCCGCGAGTGCCCGGCCGGCACCTTTCGCGACATCGGGCGCAACGAGTGTTGGAGCTGCGATGAGGGCTACCGCCGCACGGTCGCGCCGGTCACGTCGGAGCAGGCCTGCCTCATCGAGCCTGGCCACGTGTGTGATCCCGACACACGGCTGAAGGTCACCGAGGACAAGTGCTACTCGCCCGCTCCGGAAGGCATGGCGGAGGCAGCCGCGCGCGCGAAAAGCGCGCATGCTTCGGAGATCGCCCAAGCGCAGCAGCTGGCCGATGAGCTCGGCGGCGACGCTGCCTTCAGGCGTGCGCTCCGCGAAGACGACCAAGACGCCGTGCTCGCGCGCCTCGAGCGCTCGCCCAACTACCAGGCCTTGGTGAGCTCGAGCCGCGCTGGCTCGGCCAAAGAGCCTGTCCTTGCGCTGGGCCTGGGCGCTGACGTGTCCTTGTTCGTAGGCGGCAACGCCGAGGTCGGCATGGTCATCGGCCCGAGCTCCGAGTGTAGTGCTCCGGTGCGCGGGTACATCACGGGCGGCTATTCCGCGGGTCTCTCCGCCGGCGCTGATGGTTCGTTCGCCGTCTCTATCCTGAGCGTCGACACCATCGAAAACGTCGCGGGCGACAGCCAGGGCTTCGCCGTTGGCTTGGCCTCGGTGCCGGGCGTAGGCGCCGCCGTCACGATCTGGTTCTCCTACGGCTATGACACGTCCGGCAAGCGCCCCGCGGGCGCCCCGATCCTCGGCGAGTACATCGGCTTTACTCTCGCGACTCAGATCGGCGAGTCGGTGGAGGTCGGCGAGTACAATCGCATTCGCACCAGGCTGTTCCGACCCAAGCGCTGCGACTAGCCGCACTCGTCGAAGCGCAGGCGAGCTCCAGCTCAGGGAGCAGGCGCAAACCTGCTAGCTGGACGCCTTCATGTCGGCCTGGGTGACGGCTACGTCCTTCAACGCCGTGTCGCTGTTCACCGCATCGAGCAGGTCTTGCACGCTATGAGTGGTCATCGTTGTGTTCCGTTCGGCAGTCTGTGCATCATCCCTTACGGTGATTGGATTCGTCCACCCGCGTTGACCAAGCCCGCACCGCGAGTCCACTTCACGGCACCATTGGCCTTGATCTCATAGCTCGCGAACACCTGCGCACCGCTCAGATGATGCATCGCCTTTCGCCACCCGTCGTGCAGCGCCTCGCGGGTCGCCTCCCAGGGACGCTCGCACAGGTCGATCCGCACGCCACCCCAGGGCAACTCCACCACCGGCACGGGCAGAGACAGCACCTGCGCACGGCCCAGCTGCTCGATCAGCAAGGGGCCGATATAGGTGCGCATGCCGAGGCCCCGTGGCCCGTAGTCGCGCCACCGCACGGGATGCCCATCCGTGCAGCTGTCGATCACGTCCTGAAGCTCATCCCCAGGGACATCCGAGGGCAGCCGCACGTGCGATGAGAAATGCACCCAGCCCATGTCGGGTTCACAGACCGCCGCAACCGCGTCGGAACGCTCAAACACAAGCGGCCAGCTCTTGGCGGGCATTTTGGGGTCGAAATCGAGGTAGAAACGCGGGCTGGGACTGAGCGCAAACGCGCCCTGGTACTTGAGCTTCTGGGTTCGCTTCAGGTTGTAGAAATGGGAAGACGCTGCGCGCGGCGTCTTATCGATGGCGCTCGGGTCGAAGGGATCCTGATGGCGCTCATCGTAGCCAGCGTGGGTCGGCACCAGGAGGGGGTCGGCGCACAGGACGTCCAACACCCGGCCGCGGATCCGACCATCACACATGGGCAGGCTGGTCACGAGGTCGTACTTGATCCGGCGTGGTTCGTAGGGATTCGGCATGGTCTTCCCACTCTGCGTGCCCGTGTGTGTTCTGACCGCCCTCGCCCGCAGCGACGCTCTTACGTGATCGGCGCCACGCCC
>CAYNOM010000515.1:0-5104 GCA_964398415.1 uncultured Polyangiales bacterium
CGCACGCGAGCGCCACGTCGAACAACGTGAAACACAGCACGCGGCGGCTTTTCGCGATGAGAAACCAAAAGCTGAGCGCGGTGCTGACGCTCACGAGCGCGCTCAGCCCCGCGGCGCTGCCGCACACGCCCACGATCAGCTGCTCTTGTCGCGACAAGGAGAGCCAGGCATCGCCACTCGACAAGAGGACGAGTCGCGGCAACGGCGAAAGCATGGCCGGTACGAAGAGGCCGAGCAGCGCAGCCGCGAGACCGTGGAGCGCAGCGCTCGCGCCGAGGGTGATGGCTCGCGCGCGTCCGCGTGCGCCGCGTGGCATCGACAGGCCGCGGCGCCACACGAAGATCGACAAGAGCGCGAGCGCGCACGACGCGGCGGGGGCTGCCCATAGGCTTTCGGGTGCCTCACGCGCGCGATCGGCGACCCACACGAGCCCGGCCGGAGCGAGCAGCGCGTAGGCGAAGGCGGCGGGAACGAGGGGGGCCGACAGGGCCAAGAGCGCACCCGGCACGCCGACCGACGTGCGCTCGTTGGCTTCGGGCGTCACTTGACCTCCGGCCTCATCTGCGGAAACAGCAGAACGTCGCGGATGGAGGGCTGGTTGCAGAGCAGCATGACGAGACGATCGACGCCGAGACCAAAGCCAGCGGCCGGCGGCATGCCGTACGACAGGGCGCGGATGTAGTCGGCGTCGAAATCCATGGCTTCTTCGTCGCCGCGCGTGCGGTTCTCGAGTTGGGCCCGGAAGCGCGCGGCTTGGTCGTCGGGATCGTTGAGCTCACTGAAGGCGTTGGCGACCTCGCGGCCATCGATGAACAGCTCGAAGCGATCGACGTAGTCGGGATTGTCGTCGTTGCGGCGCGCGAGCGGCGACACGTCGGACGGGTACTCGGTGATGAAGACGGGTACCGAGCGAGTGCCGTCGGCCGTGCGATACATGGCGGTGAGGGCGGGCTCGGCGAGCACCTCGTACAGCGCGAAGATGCGCTCACCGTGGTTCGCGCACTTGTTGAGCAAAGTGCGCACGTCGTCGGGCATGCCATCTTTGTGCAGCGCGATCAGCGCGCTGAGGCGTTCGTGGGAGTCGAGCACCTCGCGGGTGAGCAGGCCGTCGAAGGGCGTCTTCGGCAGATCCCAGTTGGTGCGACCCACGCGCTCGAGGATTGCATCGCGCATCGTCACGCGACGAAAGCCCTCACTCAGATCGAACGAGCGACCCTTGGTGAGCTCGGGGAACGCCGCGCTGACCTTCTGGTCGACCTCTCGGATCAGTTCTTCGCTGAGCACGATGAGGTCGTCGGCCGTGGCGTAGGCCATGTAAAACTCGAGCATCGTGAACTCGGGGTTGTGTCGGGTCGACATCCCCTCGTTGCGAAAGCAGCGGCCGATCTCGTAGACGCGCTCGAGGCCGCCCACCACTAGACGCTTGAGATAGAGCTCGGGCGCAATGCGCAGGTAGAGGTCGAGGTCGAGCGTGTTGTGGTGCGTGGTGAAGGGCTTGGCTGTGGCGCCGCCGCGTACCGGGTGCAAGAGCGGCGTCTCGACCTCGAGAAACCCACGCCCATCGAGGAACGAGCGCAGACTCTTCACGACGCGCGAGCGCGCGCGAAACACGCTGGCCACCTCGGGGCTTGCGAACAGGTCGACGTAGCGCTCGCGGTAGCGCTTCTCCACGTCGGTCAGGCCGTGCCATTTGTCGGGCGGGGGCAGAAGCGACTTGCCGATGTGCTCGTAGGCATCGGCCCGTACGGCGGCCGCGCCGGTGCCCGTGCGAATCAGGGGGCCGCGCACGCCGACGAAGTCGGAAAGATCGACCGCGGCGAGCTGCGCCGCCTGCGCCTCGCTCAGGCGCTCCTTGCGCACGAGGGCCTGCAGATCGCCATGGGGTGTGCGCACGACGACGAAGGGCCCTCGCTTGGCGACGACACGACCGTACAGCGTGTACGACGCTTCGCTGCCGGACAGCTCCTGCTCCGTGGGCAGCGTGCTGCGACGGGCCTCGTCACTCGCGATCGCCGCCATCTCGCGTCGAGAGTCTTCGTCGGCGCGGAAGGAGTTCGGAAAGGCGCGCGTCCCCGCGGCCTCGAGCTTCTCGAATTTCGCGCGCCGGGCGCGGATCAGGTCCTCTTCGGATGCCACTTCGTTCTCCCGCTAATTGCGCGCGTTCTTCTCGGCGGTGTTGGCCGCCTTGCGATTCGCGCGCATCAGCAAATAAGCCTCGATCAGGTCGTCCAAGTCGCCGTCGAGCACCTTGTCGATCTGTGTCACCTTGTGCTCGGATCGCTCGTCCTTGACCAGGGTGTAAGGCGACATCGTGTAGGAACGAATCTGCGAGCCCATGTCGATGTCGGTCTTGGTCGAGCCGTAGGTTTTCTCGAACTCGGCCTCGCGTCGCTGACGCTCCATCTCGTAGAGACGTCCGCGCAGCATCTTCATCGCGGTGGCGCGATTTTTGTGCTGCGAGCGCTCCTGCTGACACTCGACGACGATGCCCGAGGGGATGTGGGTGAAGCGCACGGCCGACTCGGTCTTGTTGACGTGCTGGCCGCCCGCACCGCTGGCGCGGAAGGTGTCGACCCTCAGGTCTTCGGGCTTGATCACGATGTCGCCGATGTCCTCGTCGAGGTCTGGCACCACGAAGACTGCGGCGAACGACGTCTGTCTGCGCGCATTGGCGTCGAAGGGGCTGATGCGAATCAGCCGATGGACGCCGTTTTCCGACTGCAGAAAGCCGTAGGCATTGGGCCCGGACACGCTGAAGCTCGCGCCCTTGATGCCTGCCTGGTCGCCGGGCTGGAGGTCCAGGACTTCCGTCTTGTAGCCCCTCTTTTCGCACCAGCGCATGTACATGCGCATGAGCATCTCGGCCCAGTCTTGGGCATCCACGCCGCCCATGCCGGGGTGGATCGAGACGATGGCGTCGGACTTGTCTTGGGGACCCGACAGCATGCGCATGAGCTCGAGGTTGCGCACCCCGGCCTCGACGGCTGGCAGTTGCTCCTCGACCTCGGCCAGCAGACTCTCGTCGTCGTCCGCTGCTGCGAGCTCGAGCAGCTCCGACAGGTCGTTCGCGTCTTTGTTGAGCTTATCGAACGACTCGACCGTCGCCTCGTATCCGGCGCGCTCGCGCAGCATCTTTTGCGCCCGCTCCTGGTCGTCCCAGAAGCCGGGTGCCTGCGAGTCGTGGTTCAGGCTTTCGATGCGATGACGAAGTTCGTCGACGTCAAAGGGACCTCCCCAGCGCCGAGAGGCGCTGGATCAGGTCGGCTAGCGTTTCACGCTGTTCGCTGATCGTTTGGGTCATGGTGGTGTCGTATCGTTCAGGAGAGCTCGAGCATGCGCTCGATCGGCTTCAGCGCCGCGAGCCTGAGCTCTTCGGACATGGTGATCTCGGGCGTGAGGTCCCGAAGCGCAACGTATAGCTTCTCCAGCGTGTTGAGGCGCATGAAGGGGCACTCGTTGCAGGCGCAATTCTCGTTGGGAGGGGCCGGGATGAAGGTCTTGTCGGGGGCCGCCTTCTGCATCTGATGGATGATGCCGGGCTCGGTGGCCACGATGAACTCACGCCCCGCGCTTTCCGTCGCGTATTTGAGCAGCGCGCTCGTGGAGCCGACGAAGCTCGCCATGCGCAGGATCGGTGTCTCGCACTCGGGATGAGCGATGATCTCGGCGTCGGGGTGGCGCGTCTTGAGCCCGATCAGCTTGCGCTCGCTGAAGGTCTCGTGGACGACGCAGCTGCCCTGCCAGAGCACCATGTCGCGCCCCGTCTTCTCCATCAGATAGCGGCCTAGGTTCTTGTCGGGCCCGAACAGAATGCGCTGATCGGCAGGAATCGAGCGCACGAGCTTTTCGGCGTTCGACGAGGTGCAGATCAGGTCGCTTGCGGCCTTCACCTCGGCCGAGCAGTTGATGTAGCTGATCGTGACTGAGCCTGGGTACTTGGACTGCCAGGCGCGGAACCTATCGACGGGGCAACCCGCGGCGAGCGAGCAGCCGGCATCGAGGTCGGGCAGGATCACCTTGCGCGTCGGATTTAGGATCTTGGCGGTCTCGGCCATGAAGTGGACGCCGCAGAACACGATCACGTCGGCGTCGGTCTTCTTCGCGGCCTGGGCAAGCTGCAGTGAGTCGCCGATGTGATCAGCCAGGTCTTGGATGTCGTTTTCCTGGTAGTAGTGCGCAAGGATCACCGCGTTTCGCTCGCGCTTGAGGCGAAGGATCTCTTGCTCGAGGTCGAGGCTCGGATCGACGTACGGCTGCTCCATGGGTTGCATTTAGCTCACCCCGGGGGCGCGGCAAAGGGAGCGCCCTCAGGGATGATGGCGCCTGCGCTCGGCCACGAGCTTGTTGTAGAGCGACTTGCCCAGGCTCTTGACCATGAGACGCTCGACGATCGTGACGACCTTCTGGCGCTCGGCCTCGGACTCGTAGATGAAGCCGATACCCATGCCCGGATCTTGCCCCTCGCCGGCCTGCTCGGGCTTGACCGTCCACTGCACCCGGCCGTGCAGCTCGAGTGGATTGTCGAGCTGGGGGACCTGCAGCTTGAAGACGAACTCGGTGCCGATACCGAGCGGCTTCTGCGTCTTGATGAACATGCCGTCGCGGCTGATGTTGCGCGTGTAGTCGGCGAAGAACGAATTCAGCCGCTTGTACTCGACCTTGAGCTCAATGGGCGCTCGCGCTT
Source organism: uncultured Polyangiales bacterium (assembly GCA_964398415.1). Classification (GTDB taxonomy): domain Bacteria; phylum Myxococcota_A; class Polyangia; order Polyangiales; family DASUME01; genus DASUME01. Next base: position 4,685 of record CAYNOM010000515.1, read on the forward strand.
CACGACGACGCTCACTGCTCGGTGGGTTCGACACTGACATCAACTTAGTACAACTGCGCGCAGGAAGGTACCCAGGACCGCCGATCCAGCAGCACGAGTTTGAGCAAAGGGAAGCGCACCCACAAAAGCCAAGATCGCCGAATGTAGGGCAGGGTGAGATGGAAAACCGAACGGTCGATTCCCACACACGAGGTATGGAAGAAGCGCCGCAAGCTACGTACTCTAACGAAAGAACCCCGCTTTCCGGAGGCTGTGCACGCCCGGGGCGGCCCTCGACAGCCGAGGGGAGGGGGAGCCGTGAGCGACGAGCACTCGATGAGCGACTGGGACGAGGACGACGACAACGAACAGACGGTGGTTGTCGAAAATCCCCTGCGTCGTACCCAACAGCCGCCTGCGGCTGAGGAGGCTCGGGCTCAT
>CAYNOM010000516.1:0-5086 GCA_964398415.1 uncultured Polyangiales bacterium
CTCCTCGCTCGCTGCGCGGCAAACCCATGTCGAGCTCCGCGAGCAGGGCGCGGGCCGCCTCCATGCCCTGGGCGGTTTGGGCGCTCTGAAGCAGATGCTGGGCGGCCCAAATACCGAGCCGCACCCGCTCTTCGCCTTCGGCGCGCCCGCTTGCCTCTTGGTAGAGCGCCGCGGCCTCCGCGCTGCGCCCCGCGCGTGCCAGGGCGTGGGCTCGCTGCACCGTAAGCCGCTGTGTGGCCTCGGGGGTCGAGCTCAGAGCCAGGGCGCGCTGGTAAGACTCGGCGGCACGCATGAAGGCGAGAGCACGCAAGGCGGCATCGGCGGCGCGCTCGAAGTCCTCCGCGGCGCGCTCGTGTTCGCCGGCCTGCTCCCAGTGTGCTGCGGTCTCGGCGGGGTCTGTGTTTTCGTGGGCTGAAAGGACCCTGGCGAGCGCACGATGCAGTGCCACACGCACGGCTTGACTCATCTGCTGCACGACGAGCGCGCGCACGCGATCGTGAAAGCACGACAACTTGTGCGCGCTGTGTGCGCGCGCCAGCTTCTGCGCCAAGAGTGGCGTGAGGGCTTCGTCCACGGAGGCACCGAGGGCCTGGGCGAAGATCTGTCGGTCGTGGGGTCGGCCCGCGAGGGCCAAGAGATCGAGCAAGCGCCGAGCGGAGGAGTCGAGGCTGGCCATGCGCGCGGCGAGGGCGGCGTCGAGCGAGAGGTTCTTGGCCTCGCCGAGCTCGTGGCTGCCGGCGTACTGGGTCAGCACGTCGATGAAGAGTGGGTGGCCGTGGCTCTCGCTGACGATGGCCTCGATCCACTGTGGTGTCGCGGCGCTGGCGAGCAGACGCGACGCGAGCTCGCGCGCACCCGTGGGCGGCAAGCCCGTGATCGGCAGCACGTCGACACGGGTACGCTCGCGCAGGGCCTGGATTTCGGTTGCGGTCTCCCCGACGAGCTCGTCGCGCGGACGCACGGTGAAGAGGATGAGTAGCGGTGGCGCCTCCTCGATGAGCGCTCGGAGCAAGCGAAAGCTCTCGAGGTCGGCCCACTGCAAATCGTCGATGAGCAGCACGAGGCGTCGCTCGAGCGCGAGCTTGTGCAAGAGGCTCGTCAGCGCGCGGAAGGCCTCGAGGCGGCGTGCGCTCGGCTCGGCGGAGGCCCCGGCGTCGGAGGCCATGGCGAGCTCCTGGACGTCGGCGAGGACGGGAAAGAGCTGCGCGATGAGCCGGGCACGCGGTGGTAAGAGCGACCTCACCTGAGCTCGAGCCATACGACTCAGGGCGCGCGCAAGCTGATCCATGCAGCCGTCGAAGGCCTTGTAGGGCACGCGCTCGTTCTCGTAGCAGCGTCCCCGGAGGACGAGCGTGTCGCGATGCGTGGTGACGAGGATACGGGTCGCTTCGTTGACGAGGGCGCTCTTGCCGATGCCGCTTTCGCCTTCGACGAGCACGAGGCGCAGCGCACCCTGCTGGGTGCGTGCGGCCGCACGTGCCAGAAACTCCAACTCGGATTCGCGGCCGGCGAGCGCAGAGGCAGCGGGGGCCCCGAACCCGGGAGGGGCGAGCGGGGAGCTCAGCTCCTCCTCCTCGGTGGAGCACGCTCTCCTGCGGACCGTGCTGACGGCGGGGGTCATGCCCGCGTGCCCGAGCGCTTCGAATACCTCGCGCTCCCCGGCGCGCTCGTTCACCTGGGGCGCGAGCAGGAGCATGCAAAGCTCCTCGAGCGCCGGCGGGATGAGCTCCGGATTCAGAGAGACGGCGCTCGGCGGCTCGGGTCGCTCATGTTGCTTGGCCATCAGGATCGCGAGCGCGTGCGGTCCGTCGAAGGGTAGCTGCCCGGTGAGCGCCTCGTAGAGGCAGACGCCCAAGGCATACCAATCCGCCGCCGCGGAGACCTTGTCGGAGGTCGCCTGCTCGGGGGCCATGTACGCGGGTGAGCCGACGATGCTCGCTTGCGTGCTCTGCGCGACCGTGGAGCGCGCGGTCAGGAGGCCGAAGTCGAGCAGCACGGGCCGCCCACTGCGGTCCACGCGGATGTTGGCGGGCTTGAGGTCCCTATGCAGAAGGCCGCTCGCGTGGACGGCGGAGAGCCCCTGCGCCACGCCCACGAGCGAGCTCTGGAGGCGCACGACGTCGAACGTCGCGACGTTGTCGTTTTCGGCCATGCTTTCGGGGCGAACCCAGGCGAGCCAATCGACGCCTTCGATCAGCTCCATCGCGATGAACCAGCGTCCGTGGTGCTCGAACAGCTCGAGCATGCGCACGACGTTGGGGTGGCGAAAGTCGCTCAGGGCGCGGAACTCCTGCTTGAACCTCGCGAGCGCACCGCCGCCGGCGTGGCTCAGCTCTTTCAGAGCCACGTGCTCGCCGCTCGCGATGTCGACGGCGCGATGCACACGGCCAAAGCCGCCCTCGCCGAGCACATCGAGCACGCTGTAGCGGCCGATCCTGGTCGAAGTCCTCGCGGGGCTAGGCTCCTTCATGCGCATGTGTCTAGGGCGTCGAGGGCGCCTCGAGCGCCGGCAGGATCGGAACGAGCATCTGCATCGCCCGATCCGGGCGCTTCCAGCCCTGGTCACGGAAGAACGCGAGGGCCTTGTCGCGCTTCTCCCGTCCGCCTTGTCCGCCTTCGAGCACGCCCTCGAGGTACGCCATGGCGTGCTGTCGGAAGTCACCGCAGGCCACGAGCCCGTTCCGGGCGAGGCGTGTTTGCGTGAGAGCCTGCTCAGGCTTGCCTTCCGCGGCGAGCAAGAGGGCGTCGAGCCCCGCGGCGCTGATCTTGCCGAGTGGGTGTGCCTCCCGCGACAGCCGCGCGTGGATCTTGCGGGCACGGCGGATCAGGCCTGCCTTCTCGTGCTGCGGGGCCACGACCCACGCCGCGAGCAGGGCTTGGCCCATGAGGGCCACAGGCAAGATCTTGGGGGCGCCCGCCTTGAGGATGACTGCGCGGCTGTGCCGTTCGCGCTCACGACACAGCCAGTCGTACAGATGGGCTCCGCCTCGGTAGGGCTCGATCAGGCTCAGCGCCATCATCTCGCCCAGGCTCGACGACGAGAACGGCTCGCGCGGCCACGCCACCATGCTCTTTTCGATCGCTGCCAAGGCAGCTTCGGGCGCGTCGTCCATCAGGTGGCGCAGGTATCCGCCTGCGAGGCCGACGATGGCCGTTTGCGCGAAGTGATCGTCTCGCTCTGCGGCCTCCGTGAGCCAAAGACGGCAGCGCACCATGAGCTCGCGATGCTCACCCACACACACCATGGCGTTGCCGAGCGATCCCCGCACGTTGGTGAGCATCCAGGGCTCGTCGGGGCACTGTTCGCTCAAGGCCTGCTCGGCGCGACCGAAGAGCCGACGGCTCTCGGAGAACTCTCCGCGAAACGCGGCGGTGATCCCCTCCACCCACGTGACGAAGGCCGAGAGCCCCGGGTCACCGACCTCGCTGGCGAGCTTGCGGCTGGTCTCGAGCAGCGGCTCGTACCCTTCGCGAACCAGCGGCCTGGATCCTGCGCGCAGCGTGGCTTCTTGGGCCAGGGCGCGCGCCGTATGCGCGGGGTCGCCGGCGTCGAGTGCGCGGCGCAGGTGGGCGACGCAGAGGCTTGCGCCCGGCAACACGTCGACCCACGTCACGGGCGCCGTGAGCTGCCAGGCGGCCTCGAGCTGAAGCTGCGTACGCGGATCGAGGCCGCCTTGTCGTACCGGCTTCATGGAGAGCCCGCGCAGTCGCAGGCGAGCTCGGTCCCAGAGGATGCGCGCGATGGCTCCTCGCTCGCTGCGCGGCAAACCCATGTCGAGCTCCGCGAGCAGGGCGCGGGCCGCCTCCATGCCCTGGGCGGTTTGGGCGCTCTGAAGCAGATGCTGGGCGGCCCAAATACCGAGCCGCACCCGCTCTTCGCCTTCGGCGCGCCCGCTTGCCTCTTGGTAGAGCGCCGCGGCCTCCGCGCTGCGCCCCGCGCGTGCCAGGGCGTGGGCTCGCTGCACCGTAAGCCGCTGTGTGGCCTCGGGGGTCGAGCTCAGAGCCAGGGCGCGCTGGTAAGACTCGGCGGCACGCATGAAGGCGAGAGCACGCAAGGCGGCATCGGCGGCGCGCTCGAAGTCCTCCGCGGCGCGCTCGTGTTCGCCGGCCTGCTCCCAGTGTGCTGCGGTCTCGGCGGGGTCTGTGTTTTCGTGGGCTGAAAGGACCCTGGCGAGCGCACGATGCAGTGCCACACGCACGGCTTGACTCATCTGCTGCACGACGAGCGCGCGCACGCGATCGTGAAAGCACGACAACTTGTGCGCGCTGTGTGCGCGCGCCAGCTTCTGCGCCAAGAGTGGCGTGAGGGCTTCGTCCACGGAGGCACCGAGGGCCTGGGCGAAGATCTGTCGGTCGTGGGGTCGGCCCGCGAGGGCCAAGAGATCGAGCAAGCGCCGAGCGGAGGAGTCGAGGCTGGCCATGCGCGCGGCGAGGGCGGCGTCGAGCGAGAGGTTCTTGGCCTCGCCGAGCTCGTGGCTGCCGGCGTACTGGGTCAGCACGTCGATGAAGAGTGGGTGGCCGTGGCTCTCGCTGACGATGGCCTCGATCCACTGTGGTGTCGCGGCGCTGGCGAGCAGACGCGACGCGAGCTCGCGCGCACCCGTGGGCGGCAAGCCCGTGATCGGCAGCACGTCGACACGGGTACGCTCGCGCAGGGCCTGGATTTCGGTTGCGGTCTCCCCGACGAGCTCGTCGCGCGGACGCACGGTGAAGAGGATGAGTAGCGGTGGCGCCTCCTCGATGAGCGCTCGGAGCAAGCGAAAGCTCTCGAGGTCGGCCCACTGCAAATCGTCGATGAGCAGCACGAGGCGTCGCTCGAGCGCGAGCTTGTGCAAGAGGCTCGTCAGCGCGCGGAAGGCCTCGAGGCGGCGTGCGCTCGGCTCGGCGGAGGCCCCGGCGTCGGAGGCCATGGCGAGCTCCTGGACGTCGGCGAGGACGGGAAAGAGCTGCGCGATGAGCCGGGCACGCGGTGGTAAGAGCGACCTCACCTGAGCTCGAGCCATACGACTCAGGGCGCGCGCAAGCTGATCCATGCAGCCGTCGAAGGCCTTGTAGGGCACGCGCTCGTTCTCGTAGCAGCGTCCCC
>CAYNOM010000517.1:0-5079 GCA_964398415.1 uncultured Polyangiales bacterium
GATGGCAGCATCACCGCGGCCAACGCGTCCAAGATCAACGACGGCGCCGCCGCGCTCGTGCTCGCCAGTGGCGAGGCCGTCAAGCAGCGTGGGCTCTCACCCATGGCGCGCATCGTGGCTTACGGCGGACACGCGCAGGCGCCCGAGTGGTTCACGACGGCCCCCGTCGGTGCGATGAAAGCGGCCCTGTCGCGCGCGAAGCTGACTGCGAGCGACATCGACCTCTACGAGATCAACGAGGCCTTCGCCGTCGTGACCATGGCCTGTGAGCGCGATCTCGAGATTCCCCACGACCGTGTCAACGTGCGCGGTGGTGCGGTGGCCCTGGGACACCCGATCGGTGCGTCTGGCGCGCGCATCCTCACGACGCTGCTGCACGCCCTCGAAGAGCGGGGTAAGCGGCGCGGTCTCGCCACGCTGTGCATCGGCGGTGGTGAGGCAGTGGCAGTCATCGTCGAGCGCCTGTGAGCGCGCGTCTTTCGCAGCCAGACCCAGGGAGCCGGCGCTGCCCTCGAGTCTCGACACCTGACGACTGAAAGGCCATGCTCGCTCCTCGCATGTCGAATGCCTCGGTAGATCCGGCCCAGCTCGCGTGGAGCCAGGCACCGCGCGACGCGGCCACCGAAGCCGAGTGGCTCGAGGCATTGCAGAGCGAGCGCATTCACGTCGACCGCAAGGACGACGACGCGCCGCAGATGGTCGTGGCCAGCGTGGAGCCCACGACGGGCGACCCGCAGCTCGTCGCCGTGCACCTGCGCGCTGACTCCGGGCCCTTTTGGGTCGATCGTCGCACCATGCGCCCGCAGCGCGTGCCCGAGCGGAGCTCTGTGCGTGAGGACGACGTGATGCGCGTGGCCGACCTCGGCGATCGCGTGCATCTCGTGCTCGGCCGGCCGGTGCTCGTGCGCATCGGCATGCGCGGCGACAGGCTGGTGGTCGAGGGCGTGCGCGCACTGCCCCTCAACATCGGGTTTACGCGTGCGAGCTACCGCAAGCTGTCGCCGATGATGGCCGATCCAGGCACGCTCGCGCCGCTCGCGATCGATGCCATCGATCGCGCCCTGCGCATCGACGATGACCCAGGCGACGAGCCGCGCGTGCGTCGCATTTACGGCCAAGCCTATCGTCGCATGGACGATCTGCACACGCCCTGGCGGCGCGATGAGGGCAGCGCCGCGCGCCGCGCGGTCGAACGTATGGCGAGGCTCGGGCGTGACGTGATGCTGGCGCTCGACGATGCGCGGGCCTTCCGGCGTGAGCTGAACGAGAACGCGCGGGACGATGCCGATGAGCGCTTGCGAGCCCTCGGTACCGACGATCTGCTCAGCGAGCTGCACGTGCGCATGGGTGTCGTGGTGCGTGCGCTGTCGCTGCTCGAGCGTGCCCGACTCGCCACGTTGAGCCTGATTCCTGCCATCGAGGCGTTGGTGGGTCCCGTGCCGCGCGACGTGCTCGATGCACTGGCTGCCCCGTACCGGACGCGCGAGCGCCGTGCCGTCGACGAAAAGCTCGTCGCGCTGGGCAGGCGCTGCATGGGCAAAGAAGGCAAGCCGGTGCGCCCCGACCTCGCCGATCCCGGGTTGCGCAGCGAGTGGGCGCGCGTGGCGCGCGCGCTTCAGCACGTGCGCATCCTGGGCATGGATGTGCGGCCCGCGGCGATCGGATCGGACGATGCCCACATGGTGCAGGGCATGCAAGAGGCCTGGGCGTGTGAGCAGGCCGAGCCCGAGGAGCGGCGCAAGCTCGCCGAGCGTCGCCTGATCGCGCTCTCGGCCAAGGGGCCGCTCGGGCCCGTCGCGACACCCTCCACGGGCGCCCAGCTGTTTCTGCTGCGCCGCCTGTCGAAGGCCAAGGGCTCGGTGGCGGAAGGGCTCTCGAGGGCTCTGTTGCGGCTGCGCGCAGCGGCGTGCGAGGCCGGTCGACGGCTCGCGGCCGACGGCGTGCTCGATGATCCGCTCGACGCGCTCTACATGCCGCTCGACGAGATCGAAGAGGCCCTGCGCGGAGAGCTCGGCGCCTACGCGGCCCGTGTGCGGCTCCGGCGCGAGGACGACCGGCGCTTTCGTCACTTCGTGCCGCCGCGTCGCATCGCGGGCAAGCGCGTCACCGAAGGTGAGTGAGATGTTGCGGCCCGCGCGTACAGCGTGAGCCGCTGGAGACCAGAGGAAAGTCAATGGCACGAATCGAGACCGTCGGTGTAATCGGAGCGGGACAGATGGGGCGTGGCATCGCGCAGGTGGCTGCGCAGGCCGGCTGCAACGTGCGCGTGATGGACGTCGCCCAGGCGGCGCTCGAGGCGGGCGTGAAGCGCATCGGCGACGATCTCGAGCGTCTCGTGTCGAAGGGCAAGCTCAGCGGCGAGCAGCGTGCCCTCACCATGTCGCGCATCTCCGGCACGACGCAGGTGGGCGACCTCGCGGATTGCGACTTCGTGATCGAGGCAGCCACCGAGAATACCGACCTCAAGCTCAAGATCTTCCAGCAGATCGACAGCGCGCTGAAGCCGGAGGCCATCCTGGCGAGCAACACGTCCTCGATCTCGCTGACCAAGCTCGCCGGGGTCACGAAGCGTCCGCAGAAGGTCATCGGCATGCACTTCATGAATCCGGTGCCGCTGATGAAGCTCGTCGAGATCGTGCGCGCCCTGCAGACCGACGAGCCGACCTACACGGCCACCTGCGATCTCGCGACGCGCATGAACAAGAGCCTGGTCACGACCAAAGACATGCCCGGCTTCATCGTCAATCGCATGCTGATCCCGTTCATCAACGAGGCCTGCTTCTCGCTTCAGGAGGGGCTCGGCACGGTCGAGGACATCGATCAGGGCGCGCGCCTCGGCCTCAATCATCCGATGGGTCCGCTCGAGCTCGCCGACCTGATCGGGCTCGACACGTGTTTGTCGATCGCCGAGGTGCTGCAGCGCGAGTTTGGCGAAGACAAATACCGCCCGGCCGCGATCCTGCGCAACTACGTCGCGGCGGGTTGGCTCGGCCGCAAGACGGGCCGCGGATTCTACGACTACTCGAAAAAGGGCTGACGCCGCGCGTCAGGTCAGGAGGCATGTATGTCCGATGAGAGCGTAGTGCTGCTCGCCCACGAAGGGCCCATCTCGATCCTCACCATCAACCGCCCCAAGGTGCTCAACGCCCTCAACACCGAGGTGCTGCGCGCGCTGGGTGCTCTGCTCGCGCAGATCTCGGCGCGCAGCGAGACGCGCTGCGTGATCCTCACGGGCGCTGGAGAGAAGGCCTTCGTCGCAGGCGCCGACATCGCTGCGATGAGCAGCATGACGACCGCCCAGGCGGCCGAGTTTGCGCGCTTCGGTCACGAGGTGATGGCCGCGCTCGATGCCCTCGCCATGCCAGTGATCGCGGCGGTGAACGGGTTTGCGCTCGGGGGAGGTTGTGAGCTCGCCCTGTCATGCGACTTCATCTATGCGTCGGAGAAGGCCAAGTTCGGACAGCCCGAGGTCAATCTCGGCGTGGTGCCGGGTTTCGGCGGCACCCAACGCCTCGCGCGTCGCGTGGGCATCGCCATGGCGCGCGAGCTCGTCTACACGGGGGCCATGATCGGCGCCGAAGAGGCGCTTCGCATCGGCCTCGCCAACAAGGTGATCGCGCCCGATCAGCTCATGGAAGAGGCGAAGAAGACGGCGCAGCTCATCGCTCAAAAGGGGCCCTTCGCCGTGGCGCGTGCCAAGCGCATCATCGCCGAGGGGCTCGATGGCACGCTCGCGGCGGGCAACGAGCTCGAGATCAAGGCCTTTGCTGCCTGCTTCGACACGAGCGACCAGACGGAGGGCATGCAGGCCTTCCTCGAGAAGCGCAGCCCGGCCTTCACGGGCCGGTAGGGCGCTCGGAGCGGGTTGGGCTGGCCGCCGCGATGTCGAGTTGTCATCGCGTGCTCTCGAGCATCGAGGAGATCGGGCGACGACGCTGTGTGGCCCCGTGGGCGAAGGATTCCGCACGTGCGGGCATATAAGCAGAGGACCCTGAAAGACTCTCTCGCCGGAGGAGCCACCATGCAGGCAAGGACGCACCACGCGGAGCACGGACAGGATGCGGCTCATGAAGCTGGCGGCGACGGGTCCGATTGGGCCGCGACAGGCACTCACCCAGCACAAGTTGGCGCGGAGCAGCAAGTCCCGTACGAACAGCAACTTCTTTACGAAAGGCAGTTGCTGCACGAGCGGGAGCTGCAGCTTCTCCACGAGCGCCAGTTGCTGCATGAGCGTCAATACTTGCTCGAGCGGCAGCTCCTGCACGAACGCCAGTTGATGCACGAGCGGCAGCTGATGAGCGAGCCGCATGTCGGGGTAGCGCCTCGCGAATACGTCGGGCTGGCGACGCTCTCTGCCGCATCCCACTTGAGCCAATTCGACGGGCTGAACGCGCAAGAACAACTCGAGCAAACCGACGAGCAAACGGCAGTTCGTCCGCTGCCCACCACCGCACCTCCACAGATGGTTGCAGGCTCACCGCCGACGCCGTTCGCAGCGGCGCCGCCACAGACGCTCGCAGCGGCACAGCCACAGATGTTCGCTCTCACCTCACACGAACAGGACGCAGACGAAGCCGGTTGGACACCGCGCGAGCGGCGCAGCTGGCCCGTGCTCCTCCCCGTGCTGTTGTGCGCCGCGATCGCGGGCGGAGGCGTGCTGATCCACCTTGCATCGAATGCAGAACATCAGGCCAGTGTCGAGCGCACCGTGCAGGAGATCGAACGCGGTCGGGGCCAGTCCTCCCCCGCCGGCTCCCCACAACCCATCGCGCGTCCGAACGCGGAGGCCCCCCGGAGCGAGACGCTTGCAGCCTTCACGCAACTGACCGCACCGACGCAAGCGACGGTTCCAGCTCCTCAAGTGCGCGCCCGCCGCCCAGCGCGAGCTCGTTCCGACATGAGCGGGATGCGAACTTTGCCCTGGGTGCGCACCAAGTTTGAACGCCGAACCTGGTCAGCATACGAGTCGCGCCCGACGCCTGACTCGGCAGAGTCCCCGCGGCCCCCGTCCAAATCGGCGACGCCTGCGCGTCCCGTGTACGAGCGGGCGGAATCCGCTCGGCCCGCAGCGAAGCAGAC
>CAYNOM010000518.1:0-5078 GCA_964398415.1 uncultured Polyangiales bacterium
TTCGCCAGTACGAGAAAGTCCGAGACTTCATCCTGCTCGAGCGGGATTTCAGCCTCGAAGAGGGGACACCCACCCACACCCTGAAAATTCGCCGCGCCGAGGTGCTCAAGAAGTACGAGGTGCAGATCGATGCGCTCTATGGAGTGCACCGCGGCGAGCGAGCGGCGGTAGAATAGCCGCGAGGAGAGCTCATGGCAGAAGCCACCTGGAATTACCCGACACGCATCCTGTACGGCATTGGCAGTGTCAAAGACCTGGGCGCAGAGGCGAAGAAGCTCGGCATTGCGCGGGCGTTGATCGTGTCCGATCCGGGCGTGACGCGCGCGGGCCTTACCGAGCCCGTGATCGACGCGCTGCGTAGCGCCGGGATCGAGAGCTTCGTGTTCGATGGAGTGTCGAGCAACCCCACGGAGGGCGAAGCTCAGGACGCGGCCTCGGCCTACCTCGAGCACAAGGCAAACGGCGTCGTCGCGCTCGGCGGGGGCGCTGCGCTCGACGTGGGCAAGCTCGTGCGCATCGTGGCGACCGAGCCGCTGCCGCTCGCCGAGTACGACGATGCCATCGGTGGCGATGCGAAGATGCGCGCCAAGTTTCCGCCGATGCTCGCCATCCCGACCACGGCCGGCACGGGCAGCGAGGTGGGCCGAAGCGCGGTCGCCACCGTGGCGGCCACGGGCAAGAAGACGATCTTCTTCCATCCGAAGTTGATCCCGGATGTGGCGCTGCTCGACCCGCGCATGACGGAGTCGCTGCCCGCAGCGATCACGGCCGCGACCGGCTTCGATGCGCTCACGCACTGCATCGAGGCTTTTCTGGCCAAGGGCGATCACCCGATGGCCGACGCCATCGCGCTCAAGGGCATTCGGCTCGTGGCGAGAAACCTCGAGCGCGTGGTGTCGAACGGTCACGACCTCGAGGCCCGCGGTGCGATGCTCAAGGCGGCCATGATGGGCGCGGTGGCCTTTCAGAAGGGGCTCGGCGTTTGTCATTCGCTGGCCCATCCACTCGGGGCCAAGCGTGATCTGCACCATGGCCTGGCCAACGCCCTGTGCCTGCCCGCGGCGCTCGACTTCAACCGCAGCGCCGTGCCCGCGCGCGTCGCCGACGTGGCGCGCATGTTGGGCGTGCGGGCCGAGGACGAGGAGACGTTGGCCTTCGAGTGCTCGGGGGCCGTGCGCGCGCTGAAGCAGAAGGTCGGGCTGCCCGAGGGTCTAGGGGCGGTCGGTGTCGAGGAGGCGGAGCTGCACACCCTCGCCAAGCTCGCGTTCGAGGACGGCTGTCATCAGCTCAACCCGAGGGCTTGCACCGAGCACGACATGGAGCGCTTGTACCGGGCGTCGCTCTAGGCCAAAACAGGCCGACCATGTCCTTTCTCGACGAGCTGTCGTGGCGCGGCCTTCTCTATCAAACCACCGCCCGGGAGGAGCTTGAAAAGCACCTCGAGGCGCCGGGTCGTGTCGGCTATTGCGGCTTCGATCCCACCTCGGACAGCCTGCACATCGGCAACCTGATCCCGATCATGTTGCTCAGGCACTTTCAGCGCGCGGGCGGTCGACCCATCGTGCTCATGGGCGGTGGCACGGGGCTGATCGGCGATCCCTCGGGCAAGGACAACGAGCGCAGCCTGCTCACGCGCGAGCGGGTCGAGGAAAACGTCGCGGGACAGCGCAAGATCTTCGAGCGCTTTCTCGACTTCGGTCCTGGAGAGCGGTCGGCGCTGCTCGTCAACAACATCGATTGGCTGGAGATGCTCGGCTACATCGAGGTGCTGCGCACCATCGGCAAGCACTTCTCGGTCAACGCGATGATCCAAAAAGACTCGGTGCGCGCGCGCCTCGAGAACCGCGAGCAGGGCATCAGCTACACCGAGTTCAGCTACATGCTGCTGCAGGCCTACGACTTTCTGCATCTGCATCGCACCCACGGCTGCACGCTGCAGATCGCGGGCTCCGATCAGTACGGCAACATCGTCGCTGGCATCGATCTCATTCGCCGCGAGCGGGGCGCGGCCGATTACGCCGCCTTCGGCATCACGGCGCCGCTCATTACGCGCGCGGATGGCAAGAAGTTCGGCAAGAGCGAGAAGGGCAACATCTGGCTCAGCGCCGACAAGACGAGCCCCTACGCTTTCTATCAGTTCTGGATCAACGCCGACGACGCGGACGTGGGCTCGCTCTTGCGCTTCTACACGCTCTTGGGCCGAGAGGAAATCGACGCCATCGTGGCCGCGCACGAGGCAGAGCCCCATAAGCGCGAGGCCCAGAAGCGTCTGGCCCAGGAGGTCACGCGCATGGTGCACGGCGACATCGAGCTGCAAGCGGCCGAGCTCGCAAGCCAGGCACTGTTTGACGGTGATGTGGCGCGGCTCGACGAGCGTCTGCTCGACGAGGTCTTCGCCGACGTACCGCACTCCGAGCACGACAAGACCGCGCTCTCGGGCGAGGGCGTCGCGCTCGTCGATCTGCTCGCCATGACCACGCTCGCGTCGAGCAAGCGCGAGGCGCGTCAGTTTGCCGAGAGCGGCGCCGTGTCGATCAACGGCGTGAAGGTGGACGAAAAGCGGCGCGTCCGCACCGACGATCTTCTGCACGGCAAGGCCATCCTGCTCAAGCGGGGCAAGAAGCACTGGCACGTCACGAAGTGGCGCTGACGAGAGCCGCTCGGTACTCCAGCCGACAATCGGGCGGCCTGTGCAGCGCGTGCAGCAAGCTCGCTTGCGGCAGCGTAAGCTTTTGTTTTTGTTTGATAAACTCGGCATGTATCGAACTCGTCTCACGACGTGAGGTGTAACTTTTCAATAGACGGCAAGAACCTTGCGCTTCCATCATCGCGTCAGGTCTTCGGCCCCAGTCCAACGAGCGAGAGAAAGCGCTCGTTGTGGCCTGGTCGGGTGGCGGGGGACCGAGCTCGAAGCAGGTGTCCCGGCCGCGCGCGGCTCCCCTCGCGCGCGTTCTTGGGAGCGATGCCCCGCTGTGGCCGTCGGCCGCATGGGTGCGCGAAGGAGAAGGTCTTGTCCACGAACAACCAGCCCAAGAAGCGCGCATGCAGTGAGGGCCTCGCTGCCAACGATCAACACGGGTCGCACGCCGTGCCGCCGGCACCGGGAACGCGAGACGTGGCGGCCCTCGGTGGCGACGAGGTGATTGGAGCGGATCGTCTCTTTCGCGAGTACGCCAACTACGTGGCCGCTTTCGTGAGAAGGCTTGGCGTTCCAAGTGGATCCGTCGACGACGCGACGCAGGAGGTCTTTCTGATCGCGCATTCGCTCGGCGGATATCGTCCGGGTCGAGCCTCGGCCAGGACTTGGCTGGGGGCCATCACCGTGCGGGTCGCCGCAAACGCTCGTAGAGCGCACAAGCGCAGGCGTGAAACGGGGGACGACCAGCTCGTCGAGCGGACGGGCGGGTCGATCCCCCCAGACGCCATCACTGAGCACCGAGAGGCGCTGGCCCATGTGGACCGAGCGCTCGGCAAGCTCAGCGACGTGCACCGGGATGTCTTCTTGCGCTTCGCCGTCGCAGGTCACAGCTGTGACGACATCGCGCGATCCTTGAGCGTTCCGACAGGCACGGTTTACTCACGCCTGCATGCCGCGCGGAACGCGTTTTCGAGGGACTGCCAACCGCCACTCGCGGCTGCCGGCGTGCTCTGAGCGACACCTCGGGCCCCGCTCACACGCCCTCGAAGTAGCGCCTGAGCTCCCAGTGGGTCACGGCCTTGTGGTACTGGCGCACTTCCCACTCGCGCGTTCTGACGTAGTGGTCGACGAAGGGGCTGCCGAGGATCGTCCGCGCCGTCTTGCTGGCCTTGAGCAGGGCGGTGGCCGTGCCGAGGTCGGTCGGCAAGCGTGCGTCGCCCGTGTTGCCCGACGCGTCGCCGACGCAGCCGGCAGGTGGCTCGATGGCCTGGTCGATCCCGTACAGGCCCGCGCCGAGGCTTGCGGCGATGGCCAGGTAGGGGTTCATGTCGGCAGCGGTTTGCCGATACTCGAGGCGCGTGGAGGCCGGATTGCCTCCGGGGATGACGCGCACGGCGGTGGTGCGGTTTTCGACACCCCAGCTCGCGCTCAAGGGGGCCCACACGCCCGGGACGTAGCGCTTGTAGCTGTTGACGGTGGGCGAGTAGACGGCGGTCAGATCGGGCATGGCGCTGATCAAGCCACCCAGATAGTGCCGGCCGAGTTGGGACAGCCCATCGGCCACGCCCGCCACGTCACCCGCCTTCTTCTTGCGCCGTGCACCCTTACTTTCTGCTGCGTCCGAGGCGAATAGGTTCTTTCTGCCCGTGCTGTCCCTGAGGCTCTGATGAAGGTGTCCCGAGGATCCTGGAAGGTTTTCGTTCCACTTCGCCATGAAGGTGACCATCAGACCGTGATGGGAGGCGACCTCCTTGGTGAGCGTCTTGAACAGCGCGGCGCGGTCTGCCATGTCGAGCGCACGGCCATAGCGCAGCGCCACTTCGTACACGCCGGGGCCCGTTTCGGTGTGCAGCGCTTCGATGGGGATGTCGAAGCTTTCGCAGGCGTCGAGCAGCTCGTGGATGAAGTCGTGGTGCTGCCCCGAGCGCAGCCACGAGTAGCCGAACATGCCAGGCGTGAGCGTCTGAAGCCCCCGATAGTCTTTGTCGCGCGCGCTCTCTGGCGTCTCGCGAAACACCCAGAACTCGAACTCGGCCCCGACCATCGGCTGGTAACCCTGGGCCTCGGCCCGCGCCACGATGCCCTTCAAGAGCCCCCGCGGGCAGGCTGGATGGGCTTTGTCTGCGTGGCTTCGAAAGTCGAGTAGGAAGGCTGCGGTGCCGGTTTCGTAGGGATGAACGCGATAGGTCGAGGTGTCGATCACGGCCTGGATGTCCGGGTAGCCTTGGTCTGCTCCGGTGAGGCCCGAGCCGTCATAGCAGGCGTCCATGATGTCCCAGCCGAAGATGACGTCGCAGAACCCGAAGCCAGAGTCCACGACGGACCAGAACTTGTCGAGCGAGAGGTACTTGCCGCGCAGGAGACCGTCGACGTCGAACCCGCCCACCTTTACGCGCCTGATGCCATCGGCCTCGAAGCGCTCACGCAGGGTCTTGATGTC